>JALYVR010000119.1 GCA_030853145.1 Chloroflexota bacterium
GAGAAGCGCTGCAGGACGCGCACGAACTGCTCGTTTGTGACGGCGTCGATGGACTCCTTGACCTCCTGGATGGTGCGCAGTTTGCGCTCGTACCACCAGGAACGCGTGAGGGCCCCCATGCGCGCACCAGAGCCTTCGCTACGCATGATGTTCTCGCTCTTGAGCTGCACCCTGGCGCGCTCTACCTCGTCGGCGCTCAGTCCCTCCTCGGTCAACTTGCGCAGCTCGTTTACTATGACTTGCAGGCATTCGCGACCCTGCTCCGGCGTTGTGCCCGCGTAGATGCGCATAGCGCCAATGGCCTTGTTGCTGGCGAGTCCGGCCGATACACCGTAGACGAGGCCACGCTTCTCGCGCACCTCGACGAAGAGGCGCGAGGCCATGTTTCCGCCCAACGCCTCGGCAATCACCATCGCCGCGTAGTAATCGGGGTCGGTGTAGTTAGGGAATGGGTAGATCAGGCCAAGATGCTCCTGCTTGCCCTCCTGGTGCTCCAGGACGACCGCGTTCGTGGGTGTGGGATGCTGTTCCGGCGATGGCGTGGACTGCCCGCTCCAATCTCCGAACAGGGCCTCCATCCTCTTGACCACGTGTTCCCAATCGAAGTTGCCGGCGATGGCGAAGAGCGCGTTGCCTGGCTGGTAACGCGCGGTCCAGAAGTCGCGCAACTCCGATTGTTGCAGCTCACTCACGCTCTCATTTGTGCCCAGGGCCAGGCGGCCGAGGGCCGAACCCTGGTAAAATTGCGCGCGCGCCAGATCGAAGATGCGGCTCATCGGCTCATCATCGCGGCGGCGTATCTCCTGGAGCACGATATTGCGCATCTGCTCCAATTCCGTGCGCGGCAAGGTGGGCGTGAGCAAGATCTCGTGAATGAGGTCGAGCGTGGCATCGAATTTGGTATTGACGATCTGCGCCCAGACCTGGGCTGTCTCCAGGCCTGTGCCGGTTCCCTTGCGCGCGCCCAGCGACTCAAATGCCTCGTTTAGCGCGCGCGCATTATGCTTCTTTGTGCCCTGGAAGAGCATATATTCAAACAGGTGCGCCAACCCTTGCTTTCCCTCAGGCTCGTGAATGACGGCCGCGTCAAACTGAAAGCCAAAGGTGATCGAACGCAAGCTCGGCATGTATTGCCCGACCATCTCCAGGCCGTTGGGCAGGCGATGGTAAAAATAGTTGGGAGGCAGCGCTATATTCTGCTGGTTTTCCATCTATGTATGCTGTTCCTTTCCGCGACAAGGTAAGTGTTGTCATAAACTGGCGATTATGCTCAGTATATCACACAGGCATTAGAGGGGTTCGGACGGGGTTTCGGGCAACCTGGCGACAGATCACGCACAAACAAGACACCCTGACTTGTGCCGTTGGGTAGCAAGCCAGGGTGTTTTTACTTTATTTATGCGCCGGCGCTCTACGCAAGCTCATCCCTTTAGAAGGGATGGGTCACTGACTCTTGGGTAGATGTTCAAGGATTTGACTAAAAAGGAGTAGTATATTCCGGTTGAGTATTTCCGTTCCCTCTCTGATCTTGTTAATATCTCTTAGGATATAGACAATATCATCTTTGGTCGCCATCGTCGCTTTGATATTGCTGATATCATCTTTGGTCGCCATCGTCGCTTTGATATTGCTGATATCTCCCTGGATAGCGACGATATCATCTTTGGTCGCCATCGTCGCTCGGATATCGCTTATATCCCCTTTGATAGCGCCGATATCTTTCTCAACTGTATCAAAACGATCTTCAAATGTGCCGAGGTATGCTGATAGCTGCTTAAAGCTTGCTTGCATATCCCCAGAGAGGTCTTCGATGCGTACTTCCAGGTTATCCACACGGCGCTCCTGTGCGCTTACTCTCCATGAGTTACCCCGAATTTTTCGAACGGGCGTTCGAGAGCCGTTCGATCCCTTCTCAAGCGGGGTTGCAAGGGGCTGCAAGCCCTTTGCCGGGGGTGGCGGGGTGTCCCCGCCCCTTTTTCTTCTCTCTTCTCCCCGCCTGCGGCGGCGAAGAAAAGGGGGAAAAAGCGGTTTTCGGGGACACCCCGAACCCCGGCAGAGACGCTCCGCTCCCTGCACCCTCGTTTTTTGAATGGGTGTTTCAAAAATTCGGGGTAACTCATGTGTGGGTTCATGGGTCAATCCCTCCCTGCTTCTCCACTTATTTTTATTATATTTGTCTTCGCAATCGGCCACAACATATCTATGTATGGATTATAACATAGTTCAATGGCACAACCACGCTGCCGTCATTTTTGGCGGGGGATTTGTCCAGCAAATGACGATTTTGTAATGCAGGTGAGCAGATAAGACAGGCGCGCTTGTAGTTGTGCATGTGAAGGACTGCCCCCGGTCATCATCCGCACATACCCATCGACGTATTCGTACTTGTGCTGAGGGAACGTTTCAACGAGTTGCCAGTACTCAGCGAGCGTATATTGTTGTCCCGGTTGATACATGATTTTTACCATCCTCCCCGACATTGCTTCACTCACGACTTTCAACACAATCATAGCATATCATATCTTGAAGAGGGTCTATGCCTCCGAGCCTTTCGTGACCTCCGCCACCACTGCCGCCAGATCCTGGTAGATATGTTCCGGCTTGATGGTTGACGTCGCCGCATCTTCGCGACTGTTGCGACCACAGAGCACCAGCAGGGTATGCGTGCCGGCCGCCTGTCCTGCCAGAATGTCCACATCCAGGCCGTCGCCGATCATCACCGTCTCGTTGGGCTGGCTTTGTAGCTTCGCCATGGCTTCCTCCAGCAGCAGAGGTTGCGGCTTGCCCACAACTTCGGGACTCACGCCGCTGCCCGCCTCGATGGCCGCCGCCAGGGTGCCGGTACCTGGTAGGAAGCCGCCGGCAACGGGCAGCAGGGGATCGCGATTGATGGAGACAAAGAGCGCCCCCGCCAGGACGATGCGAATGGCACAGGTGAGCTTCTCGTAGTCGAAATAGCGGTCCAGCCCGACCAGGACGGCATCAGCTTGCTCCGACTCTACATTGGCGACACGCAGTCCCTGTTGCTCTACCAGCTCCATCAAAGGCTGCTCGCCAACGACGTAGACGATGCCACCGGGAATGGCACGCGCGATATTCTGGACGGCGGCCTGGCTCGCGCTCATCACGTGGTCTACGTCGGCGGTAATACCCAGGCGCTCAAGTTTGGCCAGGATCTGCTCAATGGTGGCAAAGGAATTATTCGTCAGGAAGAGATACTTCTTGTGGGTGGCCTCAAGCCAGGCCACAAAATCTTTGGCGCCCGGCAACAGTTCGTTCCCCCGGTACACCACGCCATCCAGATCGATGAGATACGTCGTATATAGCAGCATACATCCTCTTCCTGAGCCAGTATCCATTCGCATGATCCCAGCACCCACGAAGGGTGCCAGTGGACCTGCTATCTAATGAGACGCGCATAATGCGGTCTCATAAAAAAATACAACGCTTAGCCGCGCAGCAATTGTTCGCGGATCGCCACAATTTCGCGGCGCAGGGTCGGGTTGAGATTCAGCGCGCGATCAATCTTCTCGCAGGCGTGGAGCACGGTGCTATGGTCGCGACCACCGAAGAGTTGACCGATCTCCAGCAGGGAGGCCTGGGTCTCCTGGCGCATCAGGTACATAGCGATCTGGCGCGGCACGACGATATGCTTGTCGCGCTGCTTGCCACACATGGCCTCCAACGAGATATGGTAGTACTCCGCAACCGCCTGGGCGATCTGCCTGGTGCCCAGGTGCGATTCGCGGTTATCGTTCCCCAGCGACGACATAGCGGCGCGCGCCACATCCATCGTCAGGTCGGTGCGGTGCAACTGCTGATAGGCCATCAGCCGGTTCAGGCAGCCCTCCAGCTCGCGAATGTTGGTCTGCACGCGGCTGGCGATATAAGAGATAATATCATCGGGAATGCGATAGTGCAGCAGATCAGCCTTGACACGCAGGATGGCCATACGCGTCTCCAGGTCTGGTGGCTGGATATCGGCGATCAAACCCCACTCGAAGCGCGAGCGCAGGCGTTCCTCCAGGCTCACAATGGCCTTGGGCGGACGGTCGCTGCAAATCACGATCTGCTTGCTCATCTCGTACAGGCTATTGAACGTATGAAAGAACTCCTCCTCGGTTGACTCTTTGCCGGCGATGAACTGGATATCATCGACCAGCAAGATATCCACGGAGCGGTACTTGGCGCGAAACTCCTCAGTGGTGCGGTAGCGAATGGCGTTGACGATCTCATTGGTAAACTGCTCGGACGAGACATACAGTACCGCCAGCCCGGTCTGTACGCCCTGGTGGCCGATAGCGTGCAGCAGGTGCGTCTTGCCCAGGCCCACACCGCCGTATAGGAAGAGCGGATTGTAGGATTCGCCCGGCGCCTCGGCCACCGCCAGGGAGGCAGCATGGGCCAGGCGGTTGCTGTTGCCGACGATAAACGCGTCGAACGTGTAACGCGGATTGAGGCGGTTGTGCATCAGGATATTGGCGCGCTGCTCGTTATCCCATTCTTCTGCCAGTGGGTCGGCTGTGCTGCCCGGCTGGCCATAACGCGCAGCGCGCTGCGTGGCTTGCTGCTTGGCAGGAATATCATAATCATAATAGCTGTAGTCGCTCTTCTGGGGAGGCACGCTGCCGGGAGCGTCAGCGTCAGCGTCAGAGGAGGCGTCAAAAGGATCATCAAGGCCGTTCACGATGCTCACAGTCACTGGCTGACCCGTAACATCGGCCAGGATGTCTTCGATAGAGAGGCGCCAATGTGTATTGAGCATATCGCGCGCCAGCACGCTGGGTACTTGCAGCATGAAATAGAGCGCCTGGTCCTCGGCTGTCGTAGCATCGGCGTCGATATCGTCGGCCCCGACATTGGGAGCGCTCATGAGCTGTGCGGATTGTAACCACGCCCTGGAAACAGCGTCGAGCGGGGCCATATCCAGACGTTCAAGCGCGGTCTGCCAGATAACGGCTGCATTCAAGCGGCTCTCTCCTGATTAGTCTTCAACGAGCGCGATACATTCGATCTCGACGAGAGCCTGACGCGGCAACTCGGCCACTGCCACTGTCGAACGAGCAGGCGCGGGCTGCCCAAAATAGCTGGCATAGACGCTATTCATGGCCTGAAAATCGCTCATGTGCATCAGAAAAACCGTGGTTTTGACGATATTGGCGAGCGATGTGCCAGCAGATGCCAGCACGGCCTGAAGATTTTGCAGGACGCGCTGTGTCTGGGCCTGCACATCCGCCCCCACCAGCTCTCCGCTGACCGGATCAAGCGCGATCTGGCCGGAGGTATAGACGAACTGTCCGCAGCGAATGGCCTGGCTGTATGGCCCGATGGCTGCGGGCGCCTGGCTTGTATTGACCTGGATGCGTTCCATAGATTTGTCCATTAGCGGGCGATCTAGAGTTCGCCCCTCCTTATTTTCCAATTTTTATGAATGATGGGATCACCAGGATGCAATGCATTGCGTCCAGCTAGCGATGATCTACTGCGAATACTGACCGCGCACGGAAGGGGGTAACGACCCCGGTCCACTCGCGCTCGAGAGAGAATTAGGGGGGAGTTGGATCGGCAATGATTGGCTGTCTCGTCCGAAAAGTTCCTGTGAACAACCCCGCAACTCCTGCCGCATATCCTCTGCCGAGCTGAAGCGGTCCTCCGGCTCTTTCTCCAGGGCGCGCATCACAACCTTCTCGGCACAGGGAGGGATAGTTGGGTTGAACTGCCGGAGCGCGGGAGGATTTGTGGAGGCGTGCTGCATAGCAATCGAGACAGCGGTCGGGCCAACGAAGGGGGGACGGCCCGTGAGCATCTCAAACATGACCACACCCAGCGAGTACAGATCAGAGGAGGCAGAGAGCGTCTCGCCTCGCGCCTGCTCAGGCGAGAGATAGTCGGCGGTGCCAAGCACAATGCCGCTGTTCGTCAGCCCCGCATCCTCCGCCACACGCACAATGCCAAAATCGGTCAGCTTTACCCATACCCCGCTCAAGTCACCATTGCCGATGGCGGCGGCCCCGTTCCAGGCCAGCATAATATTTTGGGGTTTAATGTCCCGGTGAATAAAACCCCGCGCGTGTGCGACCTGCAGGACGGCACAGACCTGGGCGGCGACCTCTAAGGATTCGCGCGTGTGCAGATGGCGGCGCTGCCCGATGAGCTGCTTGAGCGTGGGACCGTGAATGTACTCCATGACCAGAAAATACTGCCCCTGCTCTTCAACGAAGTCGTAGATCGTGACGGCGTTGGGATGTGCCAGGGCGGCGGCGGCCCGCGCCTCACGCCGGAAGCGCTCGACGGCCCGCAGGTCGTTTTTATCCAGCGACCGCAGGACTTTGATGGCTACGATGCGCTCAACACGATGGTCCCAGGTCTTGAAGACACTGGCCATCCCGCCTGTGGCAATGTGTTCGCGGATCTCGTACCGTCCGGCAATCAATGTCCCTTCAAACTGGTTCAATTTCTACCTACCTCAAGTCCCTGGGAAATTTTTGACGCCGTTATCCGCGGCTCTGACAGATCGTGTCAGAGCAAGTATATCATCAAAGGGGTTATGTCGTCCAGGCTGGACGCGAGTCTCCATCGATACCACCTGATGTCAGTTGTACCGGGGTCCCCTTTATACTAGACACGCCAGTCTGCGGGTTCACGCTGAGCGTGGCCAGCCAGATGTCGAATTCTTCGTTGTTGTACGACAGATAGGCGATCTGCTTCCCATCGGGCGACCAGACCGGCTGGCTGATGAACGCCTGCTTCAGGAGCCGCGTTGATTGTTTGTAGGGCTGCAATGCCTGCTGCGCAACATTGGGATCATTGGGGTGACTGGTGACGTTCTCCGGGACCGGCATCACATAGAGGCCCATCTGCCCGTCGCTTTCGCGCTTGATATACGCGATGGAATTGCCATCGGGCGAGAAGGCCGGCTGGATACACTCGACACTGGCGGGCGTAATGGCGACGGCGGGATCTTTTCCAGGCGCCCCAGGATAGTAGGTGCCGCGCGGATACCGCGAGACCATGGTGGGGTCTTCCATGTAGAGCTGGATGACTTGTTGGGTATGCGTAGTGTCATAGCCATAATGGGTATAGATGATCTGGTTCGCATGCCCTGGCCGGTATGCCGCATCACGGTTGCCACCGTCGCCGAAATAGGCGTAGGCCACATCCTGCGGCGTACCCCCCGGATTGTTGATCGACATTGAGAAGACCTGCAAATCCAGGAGCGGAGCTTGCGGAGTGTAGTGATACCATTGCTCTTTCTCAAAGTCGCTCAGAAAAAGGACATGGGTACTGTCCGGCGCCCATGAAGGCTGCGCATACCAGGCATAGGTAGCCTTGGGCGTTGCAAGCCCCCCGTCAAAGAAATACTTTCCATTGCCGCTCTTGAGCATGTGCCAGGGGCCAGTGTTGACCGACATGTATTCCAGGTCGTTGTAGAGTTTGTAATGCACGATGAATGCTACACGTTTCCCGTCAGGAGAGATCGCCGGATCGCGTACATCGCGCCCATTCGTTAACTGGTGGAGGTTGAGCGCGCCATCAAGCACCCACATGTTGCGATTGACTGTGAAATAAAACTTGCCCTTGAAGAGATTCGGGTGCTGGTTCACACCAACCTGCGTATTTCCCCCTGTGCTGGTCTGCTTAAAACCAGTGTTGTTATTATCGCCAATACCCAGACAACTCTGTAAGCAGAGCGCTACCAGCATCAACAAGAACAAGCTTTGCCACGTGTTGTTTCTTTTCATGCTCCTACGATCCTGCAATAGATATCCATTATATCTGTTATACCTGCGCCCCACTCGGCGATTCAAACACAATCATACAGAGCAAATCAATCAAGCTATGGAGGCCTAGCAGGTTATCGCCGTTTCCGTTCCCTTGCAGGCTCAGCAGGCTAACATCCGTCACCTGCCCCGCCGTGTCCAGCGAATTACTGGCGGCGATGTAGTTATTCTGCGATCCCTGCCCGGTTGACGCCACAACCGGCCCGTTGTTGCCCGCGATAGCCCCGATATTGCAGCGTGCCTTATCACCGAGCCCGAACATCTGCGCGATGACTGGTACGATGAGCGCGCAATTCGGTATAACGACATCCGCAGTAGAACCGTAGCGGCTGACCTGCCCAGAATGCGAGTATGGCGGTCCCAACGTCACACGCTTGATCTTGCTCATATCAAGACTGCGCGCGAAGTTCATCAGCTTCAGGATATCGGCCAAGCCCATATCCGTCTTCACAGACCCGTTCAAATCATTGGCGATCTCCGGCAGCTTATTGACAATATTGGAGTTGTTGAGCTTTGTCTTCAACTGCGTGAGTATCTGCTGCTGACGGACCGAGCGGCCGAAGTCTCCCACGAGGTCCGCGTGGCGCGAGCGCACATATTCCAGCGCAGCCAGCCCCGTAAGGTGCTGTGGACCAGGAGCCAGGTACAGGCGCTTATAGGCGTTCCTGTCTCCAGGATGATGAATGTCATCGGGATAAGTATCATCGGTAATGGGATGCAGCACATCGACATCGACGCCGTTGACCGTATTGATCACCTTGATAAAACCAGCAAGTCCTACCCAGGCATAGTAGTTAATCGGGATGCCGAAGTCCTGGTAGATAGTGAGACGGCTACTCGCCGGGCCATCTTTTATAAACGCTTCGTCCAGCTTGCCTACACCCTGGCCGGGGATGTTCAGCCAGAAATCGCGCGGGATGGAGAGCATGCCCACTTGCTTGGAGGCAGGGTCGATGGTTACCACGATGTCTGTCTGCGCCAGCACCTGACCATTGAATTTCTTATCTGTTTTCTGATCTGTGTCACTGCCCAGCAAGAGAATGTTGATACGTTGACCACTGAGGATATCGCCGTTAGAGCCACGTCCCAGGTTGGGGTCAACGTCGCCTTTGAGGCGCGGGGCCTGCTGGCTGACAATATTGTTGACAGTGCCGGAGAATGTGTAGTAGTAATAGGCTGTCGCGCTTCCGCCGCCGACGAGCAGCAGGAGTAACACGGCCAGCACGACGCGCGCCCATATGGGGACGCGTTTCTTCTTGCGCGGCCTGTCAGGCCCCCGGCCATTCTGACCACCGAAGGCGGGCGGTGGTATAAAGGGTGGCGCGCCCCCTGGATATCCTGGTGGCGGTCCATCCCAGCCCGATTGCGGCCCTCCTGGCATTGATAACGGCCCCGACCCTGGCGCAAATGGTGGCCTCATGGTCTGAGGGGCGGCCGCGCTCATGAAAGGTCCTCCCTGCCAACCGGGCGGCGGCTGCATGGTGGGCGGGGCAAACATCTGCCCCTGGGGCTGGCCAGTGGGAAAACCTGCCATCGGTAGGTTGGCCCCCGACTGGTGCGGCGAGACCTGGTTGAAGGAAAAACCAGATGTCGAGGGACCATTGTTATTGAACTGTGGTCCAGGTATCGGCCAGCGAGCCGCTTCAGGTCCCAGCAGCGGCTGTGGTGCCTGGGCGAATGGCCCTTGCGGAGATGCAGGCTGTACACCATAGGCATTCCAATTTGGCTGTGGCCCTGCGCCTGCTTGTTGGGGTGCCACGGGGGGAGGCGCTGATCCTGCCTGCTGTTGGGCAAATGGAGATCCCGCCTGCCTATCCGCTGGCGACCACTGCCCGGTTTGTGGTCCCTGTTGGCCCTGCTCATCTTGAATAATAGGAGCAGGGGTGATTTTTACAAATTGGCGCTTCACAGTAGTTTACCCACTTCCTGACGATCTGGTATCCAGGAGCCTCCCTGCGGCCCCTTCGGACTCCTCTGCATTTCCGTCATTATATCTACCACCCCCAAATTGAGTGTACACTCATCCTCTCACACGTTGTTTCCTTCGCTCGCTATGCCATATACCGGTATATTATAGAAAAGATGGTTTGTAATGTCTCACTGTTTAGGTATAACGTTTCTTAACGAGAATTCTCACACCTTTGGATAGCGACTATGCAGACCGGGCTAGTAGTACCAGGACCTTTGGGCCGATTATTCTCTATTCCTATTTTTAACTATCCCTTTGCAGTCCGTTTACCTTCCGGTACGCGTCGCTTAACTCTCTGCTAACTACAACGCGGCACACTTCTGTAAAATCGCATGTCCACCCATCAAGGCTATATACAACTTTTAAAGCGCCCTATGCAACCATAAGTATTGTAACACAAGCCAATTGGTTCACTGCTTGCACTAGGAATCAAGGGTGATTGTCTAGAGCAACCTATCCACATAAGTACATTCACGGACCAAACGCGGAATGAGGCGTACACATCAATCGTGTAGCATTCCGCGTTTGGTCCGTGAATGTACTTAGTACTCTGTCAAGTTTCATTGCACAGGGAAAACGCCTCTTATCACGTAGGGATTCGGC
>JALYVR010000120.1:0-1552 GCA_030853145.1 Chloroflexota bacterium
GTAATATCGCGGACTTGCAGGATATAGGCTTTGAGTTGCCCCTGCTGATCAAAGACGGGATAGCGTATAAAGAGACAATGGCGGTCTGAAGGCGCACTTTCCGGAAGCAAGGGTGACCAGCCGCCATCGAAACCTTCTGGGCGACGGCTAAGCAGAGGTTCGGCAGCAATGACGCAGCGCAGCTCCACGCGCTGCGTCTGTTCCTGGGCAAAGTCCTGTAAATAGGTCAGCAACTCAGCGGCATTGCGTGTACGCGGTAAAAGCGCCGCGAACACTTCTTCCAGCGGGCTATCCCCGGCATGCATACGAATGCCGGTCAATACCTCGGCAGGCAGATTCATGTAAATACAATGCCCGCTCAGATCAAGTGCGAACCAGGCATCCGTCATCTGTCCAGGAACACGCTCATGCAGTTGGGATAAGCGGCTGAGTTCGCTTAAGATACCGGCGCGCTCCAGCGCCTCCTCAGCGGTTTGCGTCAGCAAGGCCACGCGATCTTCCTGCGCCCGCAACTCCACCTGCTCGTGGGAAGTTGACGCGGGCCGCTCTTCACCCACAGCATGAAATATTTCCTGCAAGCTTCGCTCGCCTCGTGTGAGCAAGTGATCACTAATGAAGCGCAGCAGGCTACTAAAGCTCAGGCCGAAGGTGCGCTCCGCCTGCCCGCGGACCAACTCAAACAGCGCGTAATCGTCAAGTTCGGCCTTCTGCTGGGTCCGCTCCAACTGCTCAATGATTTCCTGGAAGCGCCGGCGCTGGCGGGCGGACTCAAGCAGCATCCCATTATGAATGGCGATGGTGGCCTGGCTGGCGAAGAGCGAGAGAATATCGACCTTCAACGGGGTAAAACCACCTGCTTCAGGTGAGCATAGGACAAGCGCTCCATAGATGGTGGTGCCGGTCACCAGGGGATACACAAACATAGAATGCATGCCCAGGGCGGTATGAAACAGGTGGCTATTAGGGAAGCGCGTATCCACGGCGATGTCATTGGAAAAGTGCGGCTGGCGATGGCGCAGGGTATAGCCAATGATACCCTTATCAGCTAATACCGCGGCATTGCTAATCAACTCGCTCAAGATCAACGGGTCCATCCCGGATTGTGCCTCCAACAGCAAGCAATTTCTCTCGTGGTCCAGAGTCACGATCGCAGAGGCGACATGCAGCGCCTCTGCGACCCCCGTCACAATCCTATCGAAGATGGTGGGCAGATCCATGGTTGAGGTTAGAGCACTGGAGACGCTTTTAAGCGCCTGGCGCTGCCGATCCTGGATCTCGACGCTTCCGCCCACCTGGACACCCTCAATAGTTGTGGCCAGCACGTGGGCCACCGCCTCTATGACACGCCGTAGCGCCCCATCGCTATAGGTATGCAGTTGGACACTGCCAAATTCGAGCGTTCCCAGGACACGCTCGCCTACGGTCAGAGGCACTATCAACGTTGCTCGCAAGTGAGGATACCCACTGAGAGCATCGCCGGTCTCCGCTGGAGGACCATCCAGGCCATCGGCATAATTGCGCGCCAGTATCACAGGATGACGCAAAACCTGTT
>JALYVR010000120.1:1562-10344 GCA_030853145.1 Chloroflexota bacterium
GTAACGCGCAACCCAGGCATCTCCTTCACGCCTGCACACAGTGACGCGCACAGCCTGGCGGTCATGGCGCAATAACACGACTCCAAAAACATCAAAAGGAATCGCTGGCGCCAGTTCGGCAGCCAGTCCTGTATAATCAGGTTTTGTTCCGCGCACACTAGAGACAATGCGTGCAACACGCTCTACAATAGCCGGTTGTTCTAGTGTGGTTCCTTGCGCCCCTGCCTCCATGAGCACTCCCGCAATGCACTATACTGAACACACGCCACGAGGATAGCCTGACACGCTATCTTATGAACAACAGCAGTATAACACATAAAAATAAACGCAACAACATACGGCTTAACATTGTTGGATAGCGTATTCAACAATGTCTCCTTAAAATAGATGGTGATGTCGTTAGCACTTGAAGGCACTGCATTGCATTGCACTGCCGCAGAAGAGTATACCACATCATTGCAAAATGATGCTAATACAGGACAATTAATCTAGTAGTGTACCCTATCTAGCCCTTTCTTCGTAGATATTTTAGCCTATTAGTACTATGATTTCCCTACGATCAGCAGACATATTCCTATCCTCATCCTGCTTATTTAGAGTACCCCGTTAGCTCAACATACCCCTGGCCCTGTATAGCCTGGCCGTGGCTCTGGCCCTGGATGCTTACCGCACCTTCCCAATAGCTGTTCCCGGTTGATTGGTACGTGAGCAGTTCTTGATCTTGCAATTGCGGAGCGAGGGTGAGCGAGGCCGTCAGCGCGGGATCGTTGATGTCGAGGCGCCAGCCGGAGGGGTAGCGGACGCCACTCGCGGGGCTGGTCCAGTGATCCAGAACGGTCACGCGCAATGCTCGCGCGGGCAGGAGGTGATCGCTGGCATCTGGCCCGATATAGCCGATATAGGTTGAAATGATCCGGCCGGCCGCGTCACGGATAAGATAGAGCATCATCTCTGTATTGTTATTGAGTTGAATGCTAAACCAATCCCAGCCACTGCCGCCGAGCGTGAGAAAGTTGCCCCACTGGTGATCCATCCAGGCCTGACCCGTCACCTTCAGCGCCTGGTTATGGTCAATCAGAAGGCCAGAGGTGGCCATACGGGTACGCGAGTAATAGTAGGAGAAGCCGCCGAGGCCATAAGTGATCAGGCCATTGCCGTTATGCAGCACCGGCGCTTTGAGCGCGTACAGGTGAACTTGTAATGTGTAATGCGGCATCCCGGCCTCCAGGTAATCTTGCCCGTTCAAGCCGCTGATGGTCCAGTCGCCAACATGAAGCGCGAAGCCGCCGGTCGAGGTGCCATTGGGGATGGTGGCGGAAAGCTCCACCAGGCGCCGCTGATCGAAGTGGAACTCGCCGCGTGTGATATCGCTGATGGCAAAGTGCGAGGCATACACAGGCGGGAGGTTGCTGCGCAAGACCTGGAAGACGACCAGTTCAAAGCCATAATGACGCGGCTGCCCTCCCGGCACCGCTGCATCCAGGTGGCCCGTGTAGTACCACCACTCGGTCAGGTCGCGGTGCGGGGCCTCGTCCTGTGGAAAACGTACAGGCGGAAGCGGCGTTGCCTGCGCCGTCGTGTTCACTACCGGCAATTGGGCCGTCGTGGAGGCTATGCCCGGAAAGCCGCAGGAGGCCAGGACAATCATAAGCGGTAGCAGCAGGGCAAACCAGGAGGCGCGGAGGCGATGCCTGCAAACCTGGGCGCAGGCCAGCGGCGCCCCTACACGAAATGCGGTCATGCTTTTCCTCCGAGACCGGCATCTACGCTTGTTTTCTCTGTGCTGCTATCGTCGGCAATCTCCGGCGGGTCCATGATGCGGGGTGAGCTGACATATTCGGCCAGGCCGGGCGGGTGGCGCTGCACGCCGGAGAAGGGAAGCCACCAGTTGAGGTTGCCCAGCAAGCGCATCGTCGCAGGCACCAGCAGGCCGCGCACGCATGTCGCGTCGAGCACCACCGCCAGGGCCATGCCCAGACCGAGCGCCTTGACAAGGATCATGTCGGCGGTCGCGAAGCAGGCGCTCACGACAACCACGATCACCGCCGCGCTGGTGATAATGCCACCGCTGCGCTGCAAGCCAAGGGCCACCGCCTGAGTATTATCTCCGGTCTGCCAGAAGGCCTCCTGCACCCGCGAGAGCAGGAAGACCTCGTAGTCCATCGAGAGTCCAAAGAGCGAGCAGAACAGCAGAATCGGGCTTGAAGCCTCCACGAAGCCAAGCGGGGCAAAGCCGAGCACCTGGTGCAGAAAGCCATCCTGGAAGATGACCACCAGCGCGCCGTAGCTCGCCAGGATGGAGAGCGTGTTCATCAGGATGGCCTTCAACGGCAGCAGCAACGAGCGGAACAACAGCAGCAGCACGACATACGTGATCGCGGCTACGATCAGCACAGCCTTGGGAAAGTCGGTATACAGCGAGTTCACATAATCGATATCGCCGGCGGTCCCGCCATCGACCAGGACGCTCATGCCACTACCAGCATCAGTATTGCGAATGGTCAAAACGAGTTCCTGCGAGCGCTGATCGAGCATGCTGTATTTACTGATGACCTGGATCAGAATCGTATTGCCTGAGACCGTGGAGGTCAGGAACGCGCCCAGGTATGGATCGGAGACGCGCCCAGGCTGGGTATAGAGCATCTGGTACTGTGCCAGCGTCAGGCGCGGGTCGGCACTGACGATGCTATCCACGCGGTCAACGCGCGGGTCGGCCTGGAGGCGGCGCACATACCAGTACAATGTCCGGATATTCGCGGGAGTTAAGACGGCGCCTCGCGTCTGCACCGCCAGCAGGATAGGGGTCGTCTCGCGCGCATTGAAGCGCTGCGCCAGCAGATCGTAGGCAGCTCGCGACGGCACATTCGCCGGCAGAATCGAGGCGTCGGGCGCGGAGAAACGCACGCCCAGAAAGGGCAGGCCCAGGGAGATCAGCAGCGCCAGCACCGGCAGCAACACGCGCACGGGATGGCGCATCACGAAGTGCGAGAGCCGGTACCAGAACCCGTGATGCGGCTCACGGATGGACTGCCCATTCTCAAGACTCCCGGCGGCCAAAGCTGCGCGCCCGCGTCCCCACAGGCGTGGGATCTTCACCGGGAAGGCGTTGACCCTGGTCCCCAGGATCGCCAGGGCAGCGGGCAAGAGCGTAATGGCGGCCAGGACAGCCAACAGGACGACCAGCATACCACCCAGACCGACCGAGTGCAGCATATTAATGCGGAAAAAAGTCAGCCCGAAAAGCCCTATCGAGACGGTGAGGCCAGAGAAGGTCACGGCGCGCCCGGCGGTGGCCACGGAGATAGCTACCGCCTCATCCACTGTGCGCCCGTGCAGCAGCTCTTCGCGGAAACGACTCACGATGAAGAGCGAATAATCCACGCCCAGACCGAGGCCAAACAGCGTCGTGATGTTCAGCACAAAGATGGAGAGTGGTGTGATCTGCCCCAGTCCAAAGAGCAGCGCTAAGCAGATAACTACGGCTCCTCCGCCCACCAGCGCGGGCAGGATGGCGGCCACGGCCGAGCGAAAGACCAGCAACAGAGCGACGATAGCAAAAGGAAAAGCCAGCAGTTCCGCACGGCGCAGATCGCTCTCGCTGACGGACTGGATATCTTCGTAGAACACCGGCCCGCCACCAACATGCGCCTGCAGATCGGGAACCACTTGCAGACGCTGCTCTAAGGCGGGCAGAAGCTTCGGCGCGCTGTCGGGATCACTCTTGAGCATGATGTTGACATACGCGGCATGGTGATCCAGGGAGATCTGGCGCGGGTTATCCAGGAAGGTGACAACACTGGCCACCTCGGACCAGTTGCGCACCCGCGCAAGGGCCTGTCCGGCCTGGGCGGCAAACTGCGGCGTATCCGCGCTGTAGCGCTGGCTGGTAAAGATGACCTGTACGACGGTCAGATTGATGTGCAACTTGCTCACCAGCAGATCAATGGCGCGCTGCGACTCAACGTCGGGGCTGGAAAAGCCACCCGAACGCAGCACCTGGCTGGCCTGGGGCGCAAAGGGCAGCGCCACGGCCATCGCCACCATCCACAAACCCACAATCAACCAGCGATAGCGGGTGGCTATCCTGCCGAGACGGTAGAACATGGTCGAGCCTTTCGATTTTCTTCGATGTATTCCAGGGAACTTGGAAGCATACAGGAGTTCTTAAAAAATCATAGCATGCATTGACCAGACTCTCCAAGAGAGACCATCTCTTCAGGAACCAACGAAATTACCTGGATGCATGCCTCATCCCTTCACTTGGTATGACGCCCATCTTCTCCGAGAGGGGTAATACGACACCTTCTGTGATATTCATCCATTTTTGGCCTGGAGCGCACTGGATACTCGGCACCACTCCTACCTGCAGGCGCTTATTTCTCTGTCCGACTGCTTCATTCATACTTTATTTCCCTCCCGCAATGGTGAACAAACCGACTGTGCCAACGATATATAGGACAAGGACCACAATCGAGTCGATGCCAAGGTCAAAGAACTGGCGTTTGGGGCGGAAGATCAAGCCGCAGATATAGACGGCTGTCAGGAGCACTCCAAGACTAGCAAGGTAAATATCAGTGCCTTTGGCTTGTGGCAGCACGGATTGACCTGAAAGCAATGTGATGAGTAAAAAGAGCACGGGTAAAAAGGCGTTGCCACCAAAGATATCACTGACAGCCAGGTTATAGTCGCCAATTTTGACCGCGGCCAGTCCCGTTGAAATCTCTGGGAGTGCCGTCGCTGCCGCCAAAATTGTGGAGCCGAAGAGGACGCCACTCAAGCCAATATGATCGGCGATCGCATTGCCACTTTCCTCAAGGACAACTCCCGCGACAAGCGTGACAAGTGTCGCAAGAGCAAAGATACTCAAAACACGTGCTGTGCTCCACTTTTCCCTCTTCTTCTGGCCACTGCTCTCTGTCGGTCGAGAGATATCGGGAGCACGACCTTTTTCTTGCCACGGGAGATCCTTGCGCGCCTTATTAATCAGCCACTAACCAATGAGCCATAGAACGACTATCAACAGATCACCAGGAGCCAGACGTGCGACAATGATCGATGAGGGAAGCTGCGTTCCCATAATGGCGATAACGAGGATGCTAATTACCAATACCCCTTCAAGCACAAGTTGCAGGGAGGCAGCCTCGTAAGTCAACGCTCCAGTACGACGTAACCCAAAGCCATCCAGGATGACAAGCACGACCGTCTGGATCGCAATGCCCCCCAGGATATTCCCAATGGCAATGCCAGTATGGTGAGTCAGCGACGCACTGACGACAACCACAATATTGGAGAGATTCGTGGCAATCGCAAGGATAATGATCCCACCTAAAGCTTCCCCCAGGCCAAAACGTGAGCTGATGACATCCGTCATGTTGGAGAGTTGAGTACCAGCAACCCAGGTAGCTGCCGCTCCTACAACAAAGATAGGGATCAAGACGAGGAGAGAGAATGATGAAAACATAGTCCAACCCTTTCTCGCAGTTGTGCCTCTTTCTAGAATAACACGCAGAGAACTACTGTTGGGCTACAAGGCAAGGCAGGAAGTTCCGGGACAGATACAACACGTGGGTTCATGCATCGTTCCCTCATCTGGTATGACGTACACTTTCTTCCAGAGGGAGAACGCAATGATTCAAGCTACGATATGCAACAGCAATAGGTATTTATAAGTACTAGATATGCCCGTGCATTATTGAGATTTGTTTAAGATGTTAGTATGATTGCTTATCATACTGAATATGACTACCATAGGAGGGAACTTATGCATACGAAGGATCCCATGAAGGGCTATTATCGTTTTTTCTTTATTTGTGAAGGTATTGTTCTGATTGGCTTTCTTGTACAGGACATTATCTCAATTGCGGTAGGGAGGCCGAACTATTTTTTTATAGGCTATACCGTTTTCTTCCTTTTACTGCTCATTTTTGCTTTCTTTTCATTCAGACGGCGGCACCAACGAACAGAGCTGCGGCGGCAAAAAGCTTTAGCCGGAGATCCGGCACTCCTGGCTCAACCACAACCTCAAGCGGATGCGCATGCACTCCAGTTACCTGTGAAAATTTCTTTGCACTTAAGCAAAGTATACTTGCTGGAAGCTCTAGGAATTCTTTATGTGTTCATGGCTCTTGTCACAGGTGGTACCTTTTTGATCCTTGCAGTGCCGAGCAGCGCAGGCCATCCATCTCGTGGGATAGGGATATCGTTGCCTTTATTCTGCCTTATCATCCTTAGTATCTTGCTCGTTATGTTCCTTCTCGCGTTTCTGACTACCGTGTTGATTTCTGGTCCCTTCGTCGCCCAGGAAATTACACTGGATGAAGAGGGGGTGACGACAAAATTTTACCGGCATATTACCCACCTGTCCTGGAACGAGATACAAACCTTCGCTCTCTGGGGCAATGCAAAACGTTTCGCCACGCTACAGTTTGAATTAACGGGTGAGCATGATATCGCATGCTGGTTCAAATTAGGACCGCGCCGGAAATTCTTGGCCCGCTTGATTATGCTCAAGCCAGATATGCCTTTCGATGAGTATCAGGATGCTATGAATAAGATCCAACAGGTGATTGTGGCACGCTCAGGCAAACCACTCTATGACTTACGCGACGAGAAAATAGTGATGTGGTAAAAAAGGGCATTCTGAAAAAGAGCTATCTATGCCACTGTGTTACGGCTGCCTTTCAGCAGTATCAAGTTCCACCAGAGATAAGTGAGTCTGGGCGACAAAGTAGCCATTCAAGTGTTCCATCCATGCATCGAACGTTTGCTGGCTCATCTCAGGCTCGGTCGCGAACGTCTGGAAGCGAGAATGGGACCATTGCAAGCGTACCGCCGTTTGTGTGCTCGCCAGTTCATAGACCTGCGTCCGCGAGGCTCTTTTGAACAGTTGCATCCCTCGATAGACTGCAAAGAGGCGAACGTCCTGCCAGTGTATCTGAGTATCAACTCCGCCAAAACGGCTGCTGATGCCAGCGGGCGTTACTTCAATACGCCGCTCCTGGGCCTTCTGCGTGGAAGATCTAAAATACACACTCATCACAAGACTGGCTAGAACACATACCACAAGTGCGATGATGAGATGGTTACCTTCCAGCCCAAAGAGAAGCGCGAAGAACAAAAAGAAGAGTACGAAGTATTCGATAAACAGCAATGGCAGCATCACACTGCGCCTGGTACGGATACGAATACTTGCCGGTTGCGGCAACTCCAGGGCTGGTGTTGGCTGCACTCGCGCTCTGAAGCGTTCCGGCTGCTGCAACGCTTCAGAACGCAAGTGGCCAATACGTTGCCAGTAGTGTTGCGTAAGTTGCATGATGCCCAGGAGAAGGAACATACAGGCAAGCAATATCGCCCCCACAACAAGGAAAAAATTGCTGGATCCTCCTGAAAATAGACTGAAAATACTTCCAGTATTGTGCGACAACTTCCCAATCAGGCCGACAATGATGGCAATGACAGCAAGCGCGACGAGCACGCCAAAGGAGACTGCGACTTCTCCCCGCACTTGCAAGCGCCGGAGCAGAGGATCATTTTGAATGATAGGCACTGGGGCCAGCGGACGAACTTCTTCAGGTTGCTCGCGTACAGGCGTAGATATTCCGCCCGTTTGAAGCGCTGGCCGGCGTGCTTGTGACCGGTCGCTGAGATCAAGCAGAGGCAGGCCTGTACGTGCGGCTACAAGGGCATTGATCTGTCCAACTTGCCAGTTAAAATCTTCGCGCTTATTCACACTGCTCTGCACGACAAAGAACGGATTTGCGAGCCTCTGCTGGCCCCAGCGCACCACTGTTTGCGCATTCGAGAGTTCATATGTTTGGGCAAAGACGCTTTTTTTGATGCCCTGTGCATCATACACCGCGAAGATACGCGCCTCTTCCCAACACAGTCTGCGCTCCTGGCCCATATAGCGCGTGCTTATACCCTCTTCGGTAAGCGTGATCTCTTGCGTTTGATAGCGCATAAACAGGAAGTAGGTCAGCAGAGCAAGAAGCACAATGACAAATATGAAAATTCCTGAGATCAGCAGGACAGCAGGTCTAGCGTTCGCATGAAGCGACGCGAGGAATATCCCGACCAGCATGAGACCAAAGCCAATGATAACGAGCGCAACAACGGCTCCCAGCACAATCCGGTTCCAGCGCAGGCGAATCGTTGCCGGTAGTGGCAGGGCATTTGCCGTGGGCCATATCTGGTTGCCGGAAACGAAAGGTTGAGGATCGCGTAGAGCCTCCAGGCGCCGCTGCCCGATGCGCTTCCAGTACCGTTCACCCCTAAATTGAGTGATTGCGTTGATGACAACCCCAAACAAGAGAAAGAAGATCAGGAAGATCGCGAAGCTCCCCTCAATCTGCCAGAGGGTTCTCACAAAGAAGATGACGTAGATCAACATGAAGGCGAGAGACAACAGTTTCCAGATGCGGTCAAACCGCAGGCGTCTCCAGATAGGATCGATAGACTTGATGTCTTTGATTTCGCTGTGGCCGTCCATACTTCATGCTCCTAAGAAAGATTTTCACATGCTTATCCTGCCTCTTTATATAGAAGGTTCATTATAAATAACGGCATTATCACCTCTCAGGTTTCATGTCTCTGATGAAGCCTCTGATATCAATTTGCATTCGAGTGCATGCCAGTGCCACAATGGTCGGCCTGCTCAGTAGTGATACGTGGACGATCCGCACCTCTCGACTCTTCCCGGCTATTGTTGTATGATGTTGCCACACTTGCCAACGAGACAACACATCTCTATACACATATATAACTGGCTTGGAACATGGCGCCC
>JALYVR010000772.1 GCA_030853145.1 Chloroflexota bacterium
CTGTCACTACCAGGACGGCGAGGCAAGCCACGCCCTACGAGATTTATCAGGCGCCTATGGCCTCCAGGATCGCCTCGAAGGGCTGAGCGACACAGGTAAACATGGGCGTATCACGCAGGGTGTAGGAGCTGGCTTCGGTCTCGCGCAGGGCTTGCACCAGGTCCAGGAAATCGCTTACGCTATCCGATTCAAAAGCCACGACAAATTCCTGATCATCCAGCCCATACGAATAGGTCGTATTCAGCGTGATCTGCGGATACGTCAGGCCCAGGCGGATATGCTCGTTCATCATCCGCTTGCGATCTTCTACCGGTAGCGCGTACCAGGCGCGGGTCTTCACGAACGGATATACGAAGAGGTACTTCTTATCCTCAGGCGTAATCACCAGGCGTGGATCATGGGCGCCGCGCGCGTTTTTGCCGACATAGATAGAGCGCTTGGTCATAGACAGGAAAGACTGGGACTCGCGCAGGTAGGGGCCGATGATGCTGCGGCGCAGTCTGCTGCTCAGGGCCTGTATATGCTCTACCTCATAGACCGCCTGCCAGAGCATCAGATCGCAATCGGTGCGCAAACCATAGAGGCTATAGCTGCGTAAAAGAGAGGACTCCGTGTATTCCTCATAGAGAGCCAGCGCTTCCTCTTTGCCCTGCCGGCGTGTCTGCTCTGGGAGCAGTTGCCACTGGGGATCAAGCTTATAGAAGGCGAAACGCACCAGTTGGCGCGGCTGCTTCGTTTTCTGCCCATCCGCAGCCTGTTCGGGCTGGGTCGTTGTGTGCTGTGCCATTATTCTCCCTCGTAGTATTGTATAATAGATGTCACCAGGCCGTCTATCGTAAATTCCCTGGCCTCGATATCAACAGCCAGGCCCAGTTCACGCGCCGTCTGCGAGGTTATGGGGCCAATACAGGCGATACGCACATCGCGCAGCAACGCGTGGGTAGGCTGGCTCTTCGTATGTTCTACACAACGTTCAAGCCACTGCACAAAATGACGCACAGTCGATGAACTGGTAAAGGTTAAGATGTCGAGCTGTCGAGCCTGCAAGAGCCGCAATACCGCGCGGCCCAGCTCATCATCGCTAGCAGCGGGGAGCGTGCGATAGGCTGTTACCTCATCTACCTGCATACCAGCTTGTTGCAGATCGGTAATCAGCACTTTGCGGGCTTCGGCGGCACGCGCCACCAGGACTCGTGTGCCCTCCAGCGACTGGCCACGCCGCCTGGTCTCCTCGATCAGCGCGGCAGCCACTCCCTCAGCGATATACTCATCTGGCACGAGATCGACGGTGAGTCCGTAACCTTCCACGGCTGCGGCCGTAGCGGAGCCAATAGCCGCGATGCGTACCGGGCCGAGTGCCTGGTAGCCCAGACTATGCAGGCGCTCAAGGCAAAAAGTCACGCCGTTCGCGCTGGTGAACACCAGCCAGGTATAGTGCCGCTGAGGTACCGTTGAGCCAGGTAAAGCCAGCCTCTTCAGGGCCTCGTCAAGTGGCCGCCAATCGTCGGGCGGCACCAGCCGGATCGTCGGGAACTCCACAGGCGTCGCTCCTAAAGCGCTTAAGCGCGCGCTCAAGGCCCCGGCCTGTTCACGTGTACGCGTCACCAGCACACGCTTTCCTCTGAGTGGCAACGTCCCAGGGATCTGTTTCACAGTGTCCTCAAGCACCCTGACGCTCCTGTATTCTCTCACCTGAAATGAGCATACCAATAATCTCATCTGCTCCCTGGGCAAGCGCCTGCTCGGCCAGCGTGATACCCAATTGCTCAGCCACTTCAAGGCCGACCTCTGGCGTCCAGTGTACGCGGCTGGTCACGCGCACCTGCCGGCGCCCATCCAGGCTGATGACCCGCCCCGAGAGTGTCAGCGCCTCTTGTTCAATGACGGCATAAGCCGCCACGGGCAGGTAACAGCCCGCGCCCAGCCAGCGCATGAAGGCCCGCTCGGCGGTCGTCGTGGCCTGTACCAGCGGGTCTACCAGGGGAGCTATGAGAGCCTGCACCTCCGGCTCGGTGCGTATCTCCAGGGCCAGCGCGCCCTGCCCAGGGGCCGGCAACATGTCCTCAAGCGGCAGATAGGTCAGGCGACCAGCAAGGCGCGCTGGCAGGTCGAGCCGGTGCAGGCCGGCGGCAGCCAGGACGATCAGTTCGTATTCGCCGGCGTCGAGCTTGCGCAGGCGGGTATCGACGTTCCCACGCAGCGGCAGGAACTCCGCCTGGGGGTAGAGCGCGCGTAACTGCGCGGCGCGGCGCAGGCTGCATGTGCCGATACGCAGACCGATCCCGCCGTCAGAGGGAGCATGCGAGCGCCCGAATTCAGGATGCGCCACGAAGACATCGCGCACATCCTCACGCGGTCCAATGGCAAACACGCACAGGTCCGGCGGCTGAAGCGTAGGCAGGTCTTTGAGGCTATGCACCGCCAGGTCGATGCGCCCTTCGTGCAGGGCATGTTCTATCTCTGTCACGAAGACGCCATCGCCGCCGATCTGTGTCAGGGGAGCATCGATGATGCGATCACCTCTGGTGCGAATTGGCGCGATATGGATCTTCAGGTTGGGCCAGTGCTCCCGCAGCCGCGCGCTGACCCACTCCGTCTGGGTCATCGCCAGTCTGCTGGCGCGGGTGCCAATGGTGATCTGCTTCATACAACCTCCGTTGTGGAGACCCATACGCCTTCAGAC
>JALYVR010000121.1 GCA_030853145.1 Chloroflexota bacterium
GTCCTATCACGTGGGCATCATCATCGGCGCGATTGTTGGCAGCCTGGTTGGTGAGCGTTTCTATGGACACCTGGGGCTGGCCTTCGGCGTGCTGCTGGGCGCGGCGGGCGAAATCGCGCTGTTGCTGCCGGGCATCCGCAAGCAGCGCCTGGGCTACCTGTTTGTGCTTGATCTGAAGCACCCGGCGCTCAGGCGCATCCTCAAACTCTACGCCCCTGTCGCGCTCAGCTTCCTGGTGAGTATGGGCCTGGTGTTTCTTGATCAGTACCTCGCCTCGTTAACGCCTGGAGGCGGCGCGGCGAACTACACGGCCATGCGCGCGGCTACCACGTTGATCCAGTTCCCCATCGGGCTGGTAGCCGCGGCACTCTCGTTCGCGGTGCTGCCGATGCTCTCCACCTATGCCACCCAGGGCGATACCGAACGCTTCAAAGAGACGCTGCTGCTGGGCGCGCGCCTGGGCCTGCTCTTGATGATCCCCGCCGCCGCCGGCCTGATCGTGCTGCGCGGGCCAATCGTCGCGCTCCTGTTCCAGCATCACAATTATAGCGCGCATGACGCGGCGCGCACGGCCCTGGCCCTGCAAAACTATGCCTATCAACTGCCCTTTGTGGCGCTGGACCAGCTTCTGATCGCCGCCTTCTACGCGCGCAAGAACACCATCATCCCGGTGACTGTCGGCTTTGTCTGCATCCTGGGCTACCTCGCCGTCGCGCTGCCTTTCTGGCGCACTATCGGCATGCCGGCGCTGGTCTTTGCCAATACGGTGCAGAACTCGTTGCACGGCATCATCCTGCTCGTGTTGCTGCGCATCGTGATGGGCCCGCTCGATATCCGCAAGACTCTGCCCACCTTATTGAAGATCGTCGTGGCCGCCGCCGCCCTGGTCGCCGTCGCCTGGGGCCTGCAAGTAGCGCTGGCTCACATCGCGCTCTTCTCGCTCGACCACCTCATCGGGCAACTGTTGACTGTCCTGATTGCTGGTGGTCTGGCTGCCGGAGCATACCTGGGCGTCGTACTGCTGCTGCGCGTGGAGGAGATCGGGTTGGTGAAGGACGCGGTGCTGGCGAAGCTCAAAAGGTAATGCTTTAGCTCATTGAGGAGATGCCCCTCTCAGTTCGTCGACCACCCTGCGTATATCCATCGCGACCTCGTACAGTGCCTGGTCGCGGTCGCTCCAGGCACTGATCGGTTTACGGTTCCTGGGCAGTGCCACCAATCCGCCGAAGGGTGTATCTTCCCAGTCGATGGGGATCAGCAGAATTGGGATCACGCGGACCTTGCCGGTTCTCTGATGCTCCATTGCGCTCTTCATCTCTTGTTCATAGAGGTAGTCGGATTCGATGAAATCCGGGCTGACCAGCAGCAGGATAATGTCGGCGGCCTCCAGGTACTTGCTGGCTATCTCTCTTTCCGCCTTGCCCGCGTTAATGTTGCCCGCGTAAAAGTCGTCGATCAGTCCCTGGCGCTTCATCAGCTTGAGTCGTTTTGCCAGTTCGGCGCGCAGTGTTTCATCTTCGGGCGCGTAGGAGTAGAAGATGTTGATAGCTCCGGCACGTTGAGGTTGCCAGTCAGGGGGCAGGCCTTTGCGTTGCTCCTGCGTGAGCAGGTCGCTCCAGGCGTGGTTCTGGCTGTGGAACTGCTTCTGCTGCGCTTCTAGAGCGGGGAACGCGCGATACACCGTTGGCGCGGGGATGGCCTGTCCGCCCAGCAGTCCCCCGCGATCGAATGTCTCCTGGATGACGCCGCACACGCAACCCGTCTCCTCGTTGAGAGCGGGCGAGCCACTCATACCCGGTCGTGCGTTGCCCAGCTTGAATTTGAGCTGGTCCTGCCGGTCACCGGACCAGCCCTCGCTCTCAAAGGTTGTTGAGGCCGCCGGCGGCACCCTCTCGGCATAGCTATAGACCGGGTAGCCAAAGCTATACAATCGACTATGCGGCTCCGCTCCACCGTGCAGCAGAACGCAGGGATGCTGTAGAATATTCACCTTGAGCAGGGCCAGATCGGGGGACGAAGCATCTCCAGATTTCTGTATCTGTTGTACCGGAACGGTGCTACCATTCCAGGACACCTCGATGGAGGCACTCTGTGCGCCGTCGATGACATGCGCGCAGGTGAGGACCAGGCCAGGCGCGACAAAGAAGCCTGTGCCGAGATGTTTCGCGGGTGTGGCTATGCGTACTACACAGCTATTAAGGAGTTCATACAATTTCGCTGCCATCATCTATTTCCTGACAGGCTGTATCTATTGGTTTGATCACCTTCAATTGACGGCCTATGTGTAGTGGCGCCCCTCGCGGGCGCCATGATCCAACGACGGCGCCATGATCCAACGACGGCGCCATGATCCAACGACGGCGCCATGATCCAACGACGGCGCCATACACCAATCGCGGTATCATATTCTAACTACAGCGTCGTTGAGTCATCCAGGTCGCCCCATTCCAGGGTGATCTTCATGCTAGCCGTGCCGCTGCCCTTGACCAGCAGGGCCGTCAATTTTCCAGACTCCACCCCAAGTTCGAGGCCGAACTCGACGCTGCCCCGGCGCGGCTTCGCCTTCTTCAGGTTGGTCACAATCGATTCCGCGATCTCCCCCATTGTCTCGGTGAATTCCTTGAACTGTGCCAGGTCATAGCCAATTTGTTGCTTGCCGCCCAGCGACGTTACTTGCGCGTAGACAATCTTCCCACCCTCAAGTTCGATGGGCATGATCTCCATTCCCTCTGCCATATAGAAACCTCCTTAGCACGTAACTGCCTCTGCTGTATTGTATATAGCCTACCTTGAATTTTATACGATGCGGGCAAACAGATCGTTTTCTCCGGGTCCATCGGGACCAACGCGCGAGGCTGCCAGTTGGTAGCACTCTTTGCTGCGCCACTCGCGTTGGATATCGTCTGGTATCTTGGCCATAAAATTGTTGGGGTCCATCTGTGTGCGATGCTTGCTCCAGGAGCGATCTTTGGTGGCGCGCAACTGTTCCACGTTGAGCCAGACGTTGATCTGCTCGTCCGCCAGGCCCATTTTTTCGGGATCGGCACCGCGCAATATGCTGCTGTCAGGCGCCTGGTCCTGCGTCTGCATCCAGGCCCCGATGGCGCGAATGGCGCTGCGCGGGAACGCGCTGTAGTACAGCTTGGAGACGGACCAGGCCGGCCCAAGTTCAGGATACTGTGCATCATCGGCGGCGGCGTGGAAGGCGCTGGTAGCATAGCGATGGATGGCGATATGGTCGGGGTGGCCATAGCCGCCGGTTTCGTCGAAGGTGACCATCACCTGTGGTTGGAACTGGCGAATGATGGCGACCAGCTTGCCTACGACCTCAGCGGGATTGATCTGCACAAATGCGCGCGGATCGGTGTTGTCCGCGGTACCTGCCATGCCTGAGTCGCGATAATCGAGGAACCACAGGTGGTTGAGCTTGAGCACTTCGGCCGCCGCGCGCATCTCGCCCTCGCGCACCTGCCCCAGGTTCTCTGGCGTCGCCAGAGCCGGGTCGGAGATCTCGCCAACTTCGCCTCGTGTCGCGCAGACCAGGCCTGTTTCTGCACCCTCAGCCCCATAGCGCAAAAATGCGCCGCTCATCGTGCCTTCATCGTCAGGATGGGCATAGAGGCCCAATAGTCGTCTTGTTGCCATATGTTTTGTCCTTTGTCTTGCATGTAAATAGTGGAACTAGCTGTTACTGTACCATCGCATCACGAAGGTGTCAATTAGAGGCCTTTTGTTGCGCTTATCCCTAAAGAATAGAACGAGTTTACCTATTACTAGAGTGGCTTGTAGAGCGGCCTCGCCTGTGGCTGTTAGCGATTTAAAAAGAATACTTCTGTTGGGGATTAGAGCAGTATTCCAGGTTTATTTGGTAATTCGTTTTTCTAATTGCCTTGTTCTTCCATAAAAGAGGTATTCTCATACGCTTTGGCGACAGAAAAACGGATATCCAAACTTGTAAGCTCTACAGTGTCATTCAGCCGAAGCGTGTAAAGCGTCCAGAAGCCGTTTTTCTCGCGGCGGAAGAGTTCAATAATAGGTGTGTCTGAACTGATGAGGAGGTATTCTTGAATGGTTATACTTGAGCGATATTCGAGAGACTTTCTTCCCCGATCCTGGGCCTCGGTTGATGGTGAAAGGACTTCCACTACTAAAGATGGGTAGTGAATGGCGTCTTTTGCTCCTCTATCTCTTGAATCACAACTAACAGTTACATCAGGACAGACGCGGTAGTTTTCTGCAAGCTCTACATAAAGATCGGAGTTATAGACAATGCATCGCCGGCCTTCCAGCAAGTTACCGAGCATTCTCCCTACATTGTTGCCAATGATGGAATGGTTGGGGCTTCCACCTGTCATCATATAAATGTCACCGTCGAGGTATTCATAGCGGTGTTCAGGATCTTTTTCTAAGATGGCAAAGTACTCCTCAAGACTTACTTTTTCGTCGTGTGCGTTGTGGTGTACTGCCATATGTGCCTCTTTCCTGATGGTCTGTTTTATGAAGAAGTCCGCCCTATTATACCATAGTTTGACTAGGTTAGTGGTAAAGCGACCCTGCTGTTTCTGCTCAAAGCAGCGGACCCGGTTCTGTTTCTGTGCTCACGTAACATTGCGCTTATCCTTACAGAATAGAACGAGTATTTAAAAGATCGCTCTACCTTTTCTGTGTAAAATGTGGTACACTAAGTATAGTATTGTAGACACTGTGCTCATCTCGCTCGCACGGCCGAGAGGTGTGCAGATGTAGGAACGCCTGATTACAGGATACAAGATGAAGGAGTAATACCGATGGCACGGCCGGTGTTGGATAAAGAACTGCACGAGTTGGATGAGCAGATTGTTGAGTTAGGTCGCCTGGTCGATGACGCATTGAAGAATGCGCTTGAAGCACTGGAGACGGGCGACCAGGCGAAGTCAGGCATGGTTATCGAGGCGGATGCCAGAATCGATAGCCTGCGCGCGGCTGTTGAGGAACATGCTATTCGCCTGCTGACCTTACAGCAGCCCCTGGGTGGTGGAGACCTGCGCTATCTCACCGCGACGCTTTCTATCGCGGGCGACCTTGAGCGTACCGGCGATGGAGCTGCGGGCATCGCCACTATTGTATTGCGTATGGTGCCTTTGCGGAGCGGGAATGGTGAGCAGGTGGAGATAGACAGTAACCTGGCGGACCATATGGAAGGAAAAGCCACGCAGAGCGACAGCCACCAGGTAACAGAGGCCTCGATTTTGCGCGGTATCCTCGAACTCGGGTACGAGGCCCGGCGTGTTCTGCAGGGGACGATGGATGCCTTCGCCAGGCGCGATTCCGCTGCGGCGCGCTACATCTGGCAGGAGGATGATGTGGTGGATGTGCGCTATCACCTGGTGCGCCACGATTTGATGGCCATGCTAGCTGGGACGCAGGCCATCCCCGCCCTGCAGAACGATCCGCGCATTTTGCAGCGCGCGACCTATCTCCTCTGGATTGCCCACAAACTGGAGCGCGTCGCCGACCATTGTACTAACGTCTGCGAGCGCATCTTCTTTATCGTGGGTGGCGAGACAAATATCGGCGCAAAGTAATATTGTCCTCCGTAGCGCGTGGCCTACCTCATAAGCGTGAACGTAAGCCGAAAAGAACCCGCGCTGGCCGACGATCTGGGTGGGCGTGCGAGGCGGGCGAGGCAAGCCATCGCCCCTACGGAGTCGCCGCTCGCTTCCTGGCACCATTGTCTTACGTTCACGCCTATATGGCTTGCCTCGCCGTCCTGGAGGTTACAGGGACGGCGAGGCAAGCCACGCGCTACGCAATTGCTTGCCAGAACAGGTCAGCAAGTTGGATGTATCCAAGGCTGCTGGGATGGAAGCCATCGCGGCTGATATATTCAGGGTGTGTGGTTAGCTCGCTCCCGTGATTGAAGAGGTCCACCAGCACCACGCCGTAGCGCTGCGCCATTGCGGCGATCCCCGCGTTCCAATGCTCAATCTGCTGGCGCGTCTGCGTTTTCTGCGTAGCTGTCTGCCCTTTGAAGAGGGGCAGCAGCGTCAGGTCTGGCAGATTCGCCATCACGATGCGTGAGTGCGTCCCCGCGTGTAGCTGGCGCAGGAGCGTATCGAGATCGCTGATGTAGCCGTTGTAGCTCACGCCGCCCACGAAGTCGTTGGCGGCGAGCCAGATCGTTACCAGGTTCGGTGCCGTCGTCAGGGCAACTGGTAGTTCTTCGGTCAGCGCCTCGTGCAGGCGAATGCCGCTGATGCCCAGGTTGATAGTATGTGATCCCCTGGGAAGGCGCTGGGACAGCAGAGGAACATAGCCCTGTGAGCCAGGCTGATTGCTGCCGACCCCCACGGCGTCAGAGGCCCCTAGCGCGACATAGGTAATCGGCCCTGTAAGCAGGAAGGCTGTGGCTGTCGCGGTTGGGTGCGCCGGTGGTACTGCCTGCCCTGGCGTGACGTGTGTGCTTGTTAGGCTGTCGCCACACGCTGAGAGGAGCAGGACAAGCGCGAAAGCGGCTAGCCATGAAAATCTATCGGAATGTTTCTTTATGAGTATGTCCATATGACTGCTATTGTATCACAACAGTATATTGACCCGCGTAAGAGCGATGGTTTTTCGCAGCCGTAGGGGCGCCGTTTACAAGCCCGTGAAGCATCGCATGAGATCTGTCGACCAGACTTGTAAACGGCGCCCCTACGGCTTCTGAACCTGACATCGACAATACGCCTATACCCCTACGATCGCCACAATGTAACTGCGCGTATCGGTCGGGAGGCAGTCGCGCCATTTCTCTCCGCAGGCACTGACCGCGTGGTCGAGTTGATCGGGGCTGGCATAGTACGCCGCCAGGGCCTTGGCATAATCTCCCCTGTAGGTCTTGCTATAGCGCGTCATCAGTTGCGCGGCGGCATGCAGTGACGCAATGGGGTTCCAGGGATCGACGCCTAGCTGGTGAGCCAGCGCTGGCGTGAACTGGGCGATGCCTTCCTGTCCGGTTGAGGACTTCTTGGCCGGATCGAACCCGCTCTCCATGTTGATCTGGCGGATAAAGTAGGTAGGCGGAATGCCGGCATCAAGCGCATCCTGGTGTGCAATCCCAATATAGGTATACTTCGATGCAGCGCCAGCGCCCGTGCTGCCAGACGGATCGCCGTGTGGGGTCACGATCGCGGAAAAGCCACCCCAGAGCTGGGAGAAGCGATCTCGTGGGAGGAGTGTGATGTTGTAGCTGGAAGAATCCGCCAGGAACACCGAGGTAACATCGCCCCCGGTGACGACCAGCAGGTGTCCGCCGGCCCAGCGATCGGGGGGCCAGTTCACGATGACCGGCTTGCCCGTGTTGGCGGTCGCGATAACGTCATCGAGCGAAAGCTGGTGGCCCCACGTTGTATTGAAACCGAATGTGGCCACTGTGCGCGCGATGCCGACATCTTCCACCAGCCCAAGCTGTGGCGTGATCTCGCCGAGCCGCGCCTCCACGTTGAGAATGTCGGTAATGCGGTAGCGGTGTCCATAGGCATTGAGGACTTCGGTCATCGAGGCCGCCGAACATGCCACATATGCCCAGGTCTGGTACTCCTGCGGCGTGGCATACTGCGCGGAATCAAGCTGGCTCAAATGCACCAGCGCGCGCGATGCGTTGAACGAACCCGTAGATACCGTGGTTGGTGTGTTGTCGCTGGCGGAGGCGAAGGCATTCGGGGAGGTGCGACCCTCCAGGGGCAGGAATAAGCCCGCCAGGCACAACAGCGCACATGCTATGGCTATGCATAAGCGGCGCGTAGCACGTGCTCTCAGTCGCTCGCGAAACCATTGAGAGAGGCCCATAACAAGCACTTCCTTGCTAGAGAGGAGTCCCCCTTAAATAGGAGCATGCCTCCGTCGTGATTCCTGAATCGCATAGTACTAGAGCAAGTCTAGCATGTTGAGGAAGTTATGTCTAGATGCAAATAGCATAAAAACAATCTGCGTAGGGGTGAGGCAAGCCATCGTCCCTACGCAGATTGGGATAAACCCCAGCGTGGGGTTGACCTAATCTTCGCCCTGTGCCTTGGTATAGTTGGGGACACCGTCGAACTCCTGGAGTTTCTCGATGTGGACCCACGAGTGGCGTGTGCTGATGCGCTGAATAACAGCGTGCAGGGCCTCGTCGTCGGGTTCGGCGTTCTGGTCCTTAGGCATCAGGCGGCAGGTATACAAGTCGACGAGATCCATTGAAACCTCGGACGAAGGATAGACCTTCGTGCCCCGGCTGGAGATCGTCTTCAGCGTGAAGGATGTATCCCGCAGCAACTCTTCGATGCTGCGGCCCAGTTCCTCCGATACGAGCGGCGACTCCACAAAGAGATCGATGCCGACCACGCGCCGTTTGGCGACCTTCACAAAGGCGGGATCTGCTGACACGCGCGGGAATTTGATGGGCTTGTAGTCGCGCACCTGCCACTTGGCGGAGCGTCGTCCGAGATTGGCGATGATGGCGTCCGTGTAGGCTGATGTTGAGGTCGCGGCCTCGTCTCCGGCGATATCGCGCGTGCGCACACCAGACTCCAGGGTCACGAGAATGGCTTCCTCGATGGAAGATGCGGCCTCAAACTCACCGAGGTGACGTAGCAGCATCACCGCCGAGAGGATCAGCGCTGTCGGATTGATGACGTTCTTGCCGGCGTACTTGGGGGCCGAGCCATGCACAGCCTCGAAGATGGCGATCTCATTGCCGAGATTGGCCGACGGCGCGAAGCCCAGGCCGCCGATCAGGCCGGAGGTCAGGTCACTCAAAATATCGCCGTTCATGTTGGTGGTGACGATGACGCTGAACTGCTCAGGTTTCTTGACAAGCTGGTGCGCGCAGTTGTCGACGATGATGTGATGCGCCTCGATATCGGGATATTCGGGGGCGATGGCCTCAAAGGTGCGCTTGAGTGTGCCTTCACTGAACTTCATAATGTTGGCTTTTGTGGCGCAGTGGACGCTGCGGCGCCCCTCTGACCTGGCCACCTCGAATGCCAGGCGCACGATCTTCTCGCAGCCCTTGCGCGAAATAAGCTTCAAGCTTTCAGCAACGCCAGGTGTCTGCATGTACTCGATGCCCGCGTAGAGGTCCTCGACGTTCTCGCGCACCACTACAAGATCGATGCCGCGCCCGCTATAGAGAGTCGGGACGCCGGGCAGCTCGCGCACGGGCCGGATATTGCCGTAGGTTTCAAAGAGCTTGCGCAGCGTGACGTTAGCGCTCTTCTCGCCATAGCCCACTGGCGTCTCCAGTGGTCCCTTGAGTACGACGCGGGTGCGGTGGATGGATTCGATGGTCTCGTGGGGAACGCCCGAGGGTAGTCCCTGCTTAAAGGCGCTCGCTCCGGCATTGCGTGTCTCCCACGCAACGGGCGCGCCTGTGGCTTCAATGATACGCAGGGCGGAATTGACCACCTCCTGGCCAATGCCGTCGCCGGGGATCACCGTGACCAGCTTTTTGCCCTGGGGAGTTACATGGATGTCTGTGCTCATATCTATTGCTCCAATGCTATTGTTGGCCTCCTTCCGGTTCAGAAAACGAAGGCGAGAGGATGGACCAGTGTTTTAAAATACTGTACTCTCTTTAGGTACGATGTGCAAGGGGAATTTATGCCGGCGCGCGGCTATCGCGATCCACCAGCTCAAGCTTGCCTGTATTGATATCGATGACGAAGCCATGCACAGGGATTTTAGGCAGGTAGGGGCTGTTACGGATCGTATTGACCACCTCGTGTGTGTTGATATGCACATCCTCGAAGCCGCCGAGCCAGCGAATAAGTCCCTGGGTGTCGCCCAGGCCCCGCTGCTCGATCAACTGTTGCGGGTCAACGCCCAGAGCTTGCATCGAGGCTGTCAGCGCTGTTGGGTTGACATGGGCCAGCCCACAATTGGTGTGGCCGATGACCAGCACTTTGCGCACGCCCAGCAGGTAGATTCCGCCCGCCAGCGAGCGAATCAGGTCGTTGCCGGCGCCCGCGCGCTCCGGCTGAGAAATAGTGGCGCCGGCGGTGCGTAGCTCCAGCACATCGCCGCGCTCCAGCCCCAGTGCCTGCTCAAACATCCCCACCAGGCGGCAATCCATGCAGGTGACCACCGCCATCCGCTTGCGAGGCGCGTGTCCAATCGGGGCCAGGTGTTCCCGCTCCAGGAAGCGCGCGTTGTTGGCTAAAATCTCGTCGGGCATAAATACTGGGTCCTTTCATATTTTCATGCAATGCATATGCGCTTAGCTATCTAACAATTGTGTCAGTGTAGCATAGCATCCTTTGGATGTACACATCGTATTCGAGGAGACGAGGCTACACCCAAGTGGCGGGCCCTTCGTAGCTGTGCGATAAACT
>JALYVR010000773.1 GCA_030853145.1 Chloroflexota bacterium
GTCTAGGACGGCGAGGCAAGCCACGCGCTACGGGACAACCACTACATGGTCCTGCTGACTAATTGGGTTGCTTGTTTGCGGAGGGTCTGTAACCCTTCGCTGAAGCGTACCGGGTAGGGCTGCTCAGGAGCGAGCGCGCGATAGCGCTCAGGCAGGGCTTGCAGGTTTTGTTGCGCCAGTTCGCGAATCTCAGAAAGCGGGGGTAGGCTGCCGGGGATCATCTCTCCGTTGCGCATCACTGGCTTGAGGAGCCGGCTGTAGCCGGATGGGTGCGGCTCATGCGCAAGTTGAATGATGTCCTCTTCCCAGTGTGGATGGCGATAGATCTCTTTTTTCCCAGGCCAGGTGGATTTCTCTCCGGCGATCTTGACCTTGGGATATTCGGTCCCTGTCTCATCGACGTACCAGACTTCCTTGTAGACGCCGCCCAGCGCGCCGCCATCGATGCCACGTTCCGCCGACCCCGCACCGATTCCCAGCGAGGTGCCGACGCCGAAAGAGTCAATAGCTGCTCCGGCCTCCAGGAGTTCGAGAATCTTCCACTCATCCAGGTCGCCACTGGCCAGGATGCGCACGTTGGCCAGGCCGGCTTTATCCAGTTGCTCGCGGATGTAGATACTGTCGGAGACAATATCGCCGCTGTCCAGTCGCACCGCCGCCAACGTATGTCCCAGCGTTTCTTGCGAGCGCAACGCGACCGCGATGGCCGTGTGAGTAGCATGGCGCGTGTCATAGGTATCGAGGAGCAGGGTGTAGCGGTTATAAGCCTCGGCGACGGCTTCAAACGCCTCTTCCTCGGTAGGGAATAGCTCAATCAGTGCGTGAGGGACCGTGCCGGTGGCCGGCAGGCGAAACTCAAAGGCGGCATTGAGCAGCGATGTGCTGGCGCACCCGCCGATATACGACGCGCGCGCCACCGTCAGCGGCTCTTGCGCGCGCCGGAAGGCGAATTCGGCCACCCGGCGCGGATGACCTTGCTCGGCGGCATAGACGACCCGTGAGGCCTTGGTGGCGATCAGCGTGGAGAGGTTCATGGCCTGTAACAGGCCCGCCTCCAGCAGGATGGCCTCGCGAAATGGCGCCGTGACGCGCAAGATTGGCTCGTTGGGAAAGGCGATCATACCCTCCGAGAGCGCCAATATCTCGCCCGTGAAGCGCAGTTGTGCCAGTTCATCAAGAAAGGCGCTGTCGTAGTCGCGAATGCGCGCGAGGAATTTCAGTTCCTCCTCGGTATAGCGGAAGGCCTGCACAAATTCTAGTGCCGCCTCCAATCCCGCGACGAGCAGATAGACTCCGCCAAATGGAGCCGTGCGGGTGTACAGATCGAAGGTGGCCAGGCCATTGTGGCCGCTACGCCAACTAATGTATGCTGAGTCTGGATGATACATGTCTGTCATCAATCCTGGATGAAAATCGGGGGCGCGACGATGCATGGTAGCACCTTCCCTTCATGTTTTTCTATAGTGGTAGTTAGTGTACTCTGTACGCTATTGGCAGTTCGTTTGTATTGTATCATATTTCTATCGACGATGTGGGGGGAATGCTGAGGTTTGTATAAAAACCCGTCAAAGAAATATGCCAGGGAAGCGGCGCTGTTTCCTGTCCTGGCTCCATCTTTGGGGGGTAGGCTGGGCAAGTACTTTTTGAACATTTACTGGCTAATGGGGTGAATGGCTGTTATAATGACGACTGGTGAAGCTCTATAAAAGGTACTAGCGGTTAGGAGGAGCGACGTATTCCACAGGAACGACCACAACAAGTAAATGATCCGGCGACCGGCATCTCGACCATCGACCCCCGCGCGGAATCTTTATCGCCCGCGGTGGCAGGTGAAGATGAAGCTTTAGAGCATGAGAACTATTGGGGTGTGGGGACGTTTCGCGTTCGCTTCAAGCTGTCGAATTTGTTGCCTGGTGGCGGCTTCTCTATCCGGCGTTTCAGTATCGCGGAAGCGGCGGTCCTGCTCATGATGGCGTACCTGGCCTCCAAGGGACTGGGAGTTGTGCGGCAGACCATCTTCAATGCCATCTTTGGCACTGGTCTCGAAGCTAACGCGTACTATGCCGCCTTTCGCCTGCCCGATACCCTGTTCAATTTGATTGCCGGGGGGGCGCTGACGCAGGCCTTTATTCCGGTTTTTGTCTCCTATGAGAAGGAGAAGGGGCAGCGCGAGGCCTGGTATCTTGCCAGCCTGGTCTTCAATGTCCTGCTGGTCGCCCTGACCTTCCTGATCCTGATAGGGGCTGTACTGGCACCCCAGTTTGTCTCACGCATCCTGGTACCCGGCTACCCTCCCGCGCAACAGGCCTTGACGATCACGCTGACGCGTATCATGCTGGTCCAGCCATTGATTCTGGGGTTAGGCACGATTGCCACCGCGATTCTGTACAGCAAGCGCCAGTTTCTCATGCCGGCAGTATCGATAGCCATCTACAATATCGGCTTGATTGGCGGCCTGATTGTGACGCTGGCGGTCCCGCGTGTGGGTATCTACGGGCCGACCTTCGGCGTGCTGGCGGCGGCCGCGTGCCAGGTAGCCGTGCAGCTCCCGGCGCTGCGTAAACAGGGCGTGCGCTACCAGTTCGTCTGGAACCTCAAGTATCCGGGTCTACGCGAGATCATGCTGCTCTTTATCCCCAGCGCTCTGGCTGTGGGCGTGGCATATGTAGGCTTTATTG
>JALYVR010000774.1 GCA_030853145.1 Chloroflexota bacterium
TTACGGGAGGGTGGCTCGCTCCCGGCCATAGTCGAGGCGGACGACGATGGGCTATACGTGCTCAAATTCTGGGGGGCCGGGCAGGGGCCGAAGGCGCTCATCGCGGAACTGGTGGCGGGGGAGATTGGCCGCGCGCTTGGTCTCGCGGTGCCGGAGATTGTCTTTGTTGAAGTGGATGCCGCGCTGGGACGCTCTGAGCCTGACTTTGAGATCCAGGCGCTGTTGAAGGCTAGCCCCGGCCTGAACCTGGCTCTTGACTACTTGCCGGGGTCTTTAGCCTTCGATGCGCTCGATGCCGCGAAGCTGGATGCCTTGCTCGCTTCGTCAATTGTATGGTTTGACGCGTATGTTACCAACGTTGATCGCACGCCGCGCAACACCAACATGCTGTTCTGGCATAAACGCCTGATGTTGATCGATCATGGCGCGGCGCTCTACTTCCATCACGCGCCGGGCAGCTTCCTGGAACGCAGTGGCACGCCCTTTACTCAGATCAAAGACCATGTGCTGCTACCAGCGGCCAGCGCGCTGCGCGAGGCTGACGCGCTCTTGAAAAGCCGCCTGGCGCCCGCGTTGCTGCAAGAGATTGTGCGAACCATCCCCGATGCCTGGCTCGCCCATGATCCCACCGCTGCTGGCTACGACGAGCAGCGAGCCACCTACGCTGCCTATTTGCTGGCACGCCTGGAGTCGTCGCATATCTTCGTGGAGGAGGCTGTGCATGCACGCGCTCAACTCCTATGATTATGCCGTGATCCGCGTGGTACCCTGTGTCGAGCGCGGCGAGTTCATCAACGCCGGCGTGATCCTCTTCTGCCGCACGCGCGGCTTCCTCGGCGCGCTTATCCACCTCGATTCACAGCGCCTGGCCGTCCTGGCGCCGCACATTGATCTCAGCGAGGTGCAGAGTCGCCTTGAGATCATCTCCCATATCTGCGCCGGCGGCCCGGACTCCGGACTCATTGGCCAGCTCTCGCAGTCGGAGCGCTTCCACTGGCTCGTCTCGCCCCGCAGCACTATCATCCAGACCTCACCCGTCCACTCCGGTCTCTGCTCCGACCCTCCGGCAGCTCTGCAACACCTGCTCACATCAATGGTGCTCCCCCACTCGTAGGGCGTGGCTTGCCTCTTGACAAGGAAAAGAACTCCTTGTATACTGCGTTACTATACGGTTTAGTACTCTCGAAAGGAGTGAGGCGGATGAGAGAATCAACTGGACTGACGCAGCGTTTCGAGGTAAAGCGCGAACGTATTCATCAGGCTGCTCAAACTGTGTTCATGCGCTATGGGTTTGAGGGTGCAAGTATGGATGCCATCGCTGAGGAGGCCCAGGTATCCAAGCCGACCTTGTATCGCTATTATCAAAATAAGGAAGCCTTGTTTGTTGCCGTGTTAGAGCAGTTGGCTCTGCATCAGCCCTCCGAGGGTGACCTCCTCGCTTTCCAAGGGACTCCCATGAATAGTCTGCCAACCCTGGAACACGCACTCACGGTGTGGGCACAGACAACTCTAGAGAATATCATGCAGCCCACTTACCTGGGGTTGCTACGCCTGCTCATTGCTGAGTTACCACGCTTTCCCACGCTTGGTACCCTCTTCTTTCAAGCGGTACCCCAACAAGGCGGGAGTTTCCTGATGGTGCTCCTCGAAAGCGCTCAAGTGCATGGCATCATCACGTGTGATGATCGAGAGGCGGCCATCCGCCTCTTCGTGGGTTCCTTGCTCACCTACGTCCTGGGAAATGGTCTGCTGGCCGCTGATGGCATTCCGCACGTCCCCTCCCCTGAGCAGGTAGCAGCGTTGGCACGTGTGTTCTTGCAGGCAATCACATAGCAGGAGAACGACTCATGGAGTCGTTTGCCAGTAGTTGCGTACAGGAGGTGGGATTTTTCCCAGTCCCCCTCCTGAAGCTACTCAGACGGGACCAGACACATGAGGAGGCACCGCATGGAGACAGCATACGTAAGCAATCGACGAGGACGAGGAACGGTGCTACAGAGGAGAGAAGAAGTGCAGGAGATCATCGCCGCTAGCGGTATCTCTGCGCCTCTCTGGTGGCTCTATGGGATGCTGTGGCTTCTGTCAATTGTGCCTGGCCTCCTCTCTCTTCCAGATACATCCCGCACCAGGACGTTTGCTCCTCAGCCTGCCTGCTCTGGTACTCTTCGTGTTCATCTACACCTGGTTCATGTGGCCTCATCCCCTGAGCAGAGTAACGCATGCCCGGAACAGGTCTCATCTGTCGCTGGCGTTGATCATACTCCTCACGATGCTTGCGCTCGGGCTCAGCCTGCTGGCTGACCCGAACTTCTTCTGGCTCTTCATCTGTGTGAGTGCCATTACTGGGATAGCGCTCCCGGTACGTAGTGCCATCGTGGTCATTGTACTCCTCATGGTTTTCACCGCACTCGTCGGCGCTGAAGGCATCAAGGCGAACTGGGATCAGGCAGTGCTCCCGCTGGTGTTGCTGGTCCGAGGACTTGGCCTGGACATGATGGGGCTCACCCGTTTGTTCGCAGCGTTGCAGGAATGCACGCCATGCGGAAAGAACTGGCCCGCCAGAAAGTGGGCGAGGAACGCAAACGACTTTCTCGCGATTTGCATGATTTGTTGGGGCATACCCTTTCTTTAATTACGCTCAAGAGTGAGCTGGCGAGGCACTTGATTACGGAGAACCC
>JALYVR010000122.1 GCA_030853145.1 Chloroflexota bacterium
CTTCGTAGCTGCGCGCTGGATCGCGCGTGGGAGCCAGCGCGCAGCTACGAAGAGCAGGCGTTTCAATCGCCATGATGCTCACTATGTAGCATTGAATAATGCCGAAAAAAGCAGTACAATGAATAAGCTGACGGCTCTTAAATGTCAAGATTATGTTGCAGTCGGAAGCTCCACCCCGTTGCTGGAATGGGGTTGGAACAGGGACCTTGCCTCCCAGTACTGTTAGGAATGGGGGTTGTGCCTGCGGTGAGCAAGCGGAAGCATAGCTATCTTTCTGTAAAGGATACGAGAGATGCACGATACATTATCGTCCCTGATCGAAAGGGCCTTGAGAGACCGGCCGCGCGCTCTTGAATTTTATCTACGTGAGCAGAGCCGCTTGCCGGGACCACGTGCAAATTTGGAGCTGGTCAATGATGTTAGCGATCTTCTGGCTGCCAGGGTTTCAGCGAAGCCTGCGCAGGTACGTGCGCTCCTGGATTACCTCTGTGCCGATAATCGTGAAGTGGTAGCCTCCAATACGCCCGCTGAATTTGTCTTGCTCTGTGGCATGGTCGCCTGGGGCGATTGCGCCGCCGTCAGGCCGATGTGGCGCGCTGAGGCCTGCGCACTGCTCGATCAGCATGCAAACAGTGGCTACTGGCGTGTGCGTGAAGGGGCTGCTCTTGGCTTCCAGCGTTTGTTGGCCGCCGCCGCCCCGGAAACCATTGACTATCTTACCTCGATGGCCGGCAGTGGCGATTATTTCCGGCAGCGCGCGGCGGTGGCCGCTATCTCGGAGCCGTTCCTGCTTACCACTCCTGAAAATATCAGCGCTGCGCTGCACATTCAGCAGATCGTTCTGGAACAGGTGCATATAGCTCCCAGTAGCGAGCGCAAGCGCGATGGCTTCCGCGTGCTGCGCCAGGCACTGGGTTATACGCTGAGCGTCGTGACCGCCGCTGCCCCTGAGGAAGGCTTTGCCTTGATGCGCGAGTGCGCGACCTGGGACGATAACGATATCGCCTGGGTGCTGCGCGAGAATCTCAAAAGAAAGCGCCTCGCGAAGTTCTCCGAGCATACAGAGGCCCTGTCCCGGCTGCTGGCTCGCTGATCGCCAGCCCCTTTGACACTGCCAACGTTCCGTTCTACAATGGGAAGGAAAAATGTGTTGTTTTCCTTTCATACCTTGGGGAGTATTACCAGTCTATGCTTCCCAAACCACGGGGTAACTCGATGATGTATCAACTTCCTCCAGGCCCAAAGCCAAAACCAGTCGTAGGCAACATTTTAGAGTTCCGCAAAGGGCAACTGGCCTTTGTGGCAGGCTTACAGCGCGAGTATGGCAAGGCCAGCACATTCTATATGGGGAAGACGCCGATGGTGATGTTCGCCACGCCGGAGGCGGTCCGCTATGTGCTGGTGGAGAATGCCAAAAACTTTACCATGCGCGAAGTGACGCAGGGCCTCAGGCTGCTGCTTGGTGATGGCCTGCTGACGACCGACGGCGAGTTTCATCGCCGCCAGCGCCGCCTGATGCTGCCCGCCTTTCATCGCAAGCGCGTCGAAGGCTACCGGGATGTGATGATCGAGTATACCGAACGTATGCTGGAGGATTGGCGGGCCGGGCAGGAGGTAGACATGGCCCGCGAGATGCAGCGGCTGACCCTGCGCATCGTCGCGAAGGCCCTGTTCAATGTGGACCTGACCCAGGAGAGCCAGATGCTGGGTGCGGCCTTTGATGATACACGCGAGTACCCTAATCGCCGCCGCTTCTCGCTGCGCACCCTGCGTATCGATCTGCCCTTTACGGCGTATGGCAAATTCGTGCGCGCCAAAGCTTTGCTTGATAAGACCGTGTACGGGATCATCGCGCAGCGGCGCGCGACGGGCGAGGATACCGGCGACGTGATCTCCATGCTGCTGGAGGCGCGCGACGAGGATGGCTCGGCTCTGACTGATGTGCAGGTGCGCGACGAGACGATGACGCTGATGGCCGCCGGCCATGAGACGACCGCCAATACCCTGACCTGGACGTTCTACCTCCTCTCGCAACATCCCGCGCAACGTGATACACTGTTGGCTGAACTCCAGCGCGTTTTGGGTGGTCGCGCTCCTACGGTGGCAGACCTGGCGAACCTGCCGTACCTGGAGATGGTGGTGAAGGAAGCCATGCGCCTCTATCCCCCAGCCTGGATGCTGGGGCGGCACGCGCTACAGGCGTATGAATTAGAGGGCTATCATATGCCCGCCGATAGCTTCGTGATGCTCTCTCCCTGGGTGATCCACCGCATCGCGGAGTACTTCCCGGAGCCAGAGCGTTTCTGGCCGGAGCGCTTCGATTCACAGACGGGCGAGAAGCACCCGCCCTTCGCCTACTTCCCGTTCGGAGCCGGCCCACGTATGTGCATCGGCTCGACCTTCGCCATGATGGAGGCCCGCCTGTTGCTGGCCACACTGATCCAGCGCTACAGCCCGACCCTTGTACCAGGCCACCCGGTTGTACCCCGACCAATGGTGACCCTGCGCACGAAGTTCGGCATGCGCATGTTGCTGGAGTCAACAAAAGAAACTGTGCTAGCCGTGTAGAGCGAGTATTACTACGATCAAGAATAATGTATGGTAAAAGAGGGTGCGTTCCTGCACTCTGCTAAAGATAAGGAGATTCCGCCATTGGCAACCACCACAACGACCGATATGTATAACGGCATGGTTATACGTTATAACGGCGAACTGTATACCGTCGTCGAGTTTCATCATGTCAGTCCAGGAAACTGGCGCGCCTTCGTACGCGTGCGCCTGAAGAATCTGAAAAGTGGCCGTACCCTGGACCAGCGCCTGCGCGCCGGTGAGGAAGTGGAGAGCGTGCGCGTCGAGCACCAAAACTGGCAGTTTCTCTACATTGATGGCAGCGACTATGTGTTCATGAATACCGAGACCTTCGATCAGCAGAATGTCTCTACGGAGCGGCTGGGCGATGCCGTGCGCTTCCTGAAAGAGCAGGATATCGTAGAGTTCCTGGTCGATAGCGAGACCGAGACCATCATCGCCATCGAGATGCCGAACTTCCTCGAACTGACGGTCGAGAGCGCCGAACCCGGCGTACGCGGCGATACCGCCAACAACGTGACCAAGCCGGCGACGCTGGAGACAGGCGCCGTCATCCACGTCCCCCTGTTTGTGAATCCAGGCGATCGCATCCGCATCGATACCCGCTCCGGCCAGTACGTCGAGCGCGTGAAATAATGCCGGTGCGCGCTGCGATCCGCGTAGGTACAATGAGAAAAAAGCGGAGTTCTGCAAGGGAGGGACAGAGGTGTTATGAAGCGGCGCGCTCGACCATTGGCCAGGATGCCTGACGAGGCTGGCACATCCATGCCAAAATACACGATAGGGGTCGTTTCTCAACTCCTGGGCTTGCCCCCGCAGATGCTGCGGCGCTATGAAGAGGCGGGATTATTAGAACCGGCGCGCCAGAGCGGGAAGAACCGCCTGTACTCGGATGAAGATGTGGCGGTATTGGAAGAGGTGGCCGAACTGTATGTGCAAGGGGTCAACGCGACCGGTATTCGCCATATTATTCAGATCCGCAGGCACGTTCTTGTGCTCCAGGAGGAGATTCAGCAGGCGCGCGACGCGCAGACACGCGCGGAAACTGCCTTGAAAGAGGCCTATGAACGCTTTAAGCAGGGAGAACAGTGAGTGGTTGCCGTCAATAAGCGCAAGGCTACGCGGGCCGCAAGTCCCAGGCGCGCCTTCTCCAAATATAGTTACTATGCGCACACGATGCCTGGGCTAGAGAAGGTGGCGTGGCGAGAGGTGGAACAGAAGTTGCCGGGGGCCAGGCTCCTGGGATACAGAACCATGGGTACCAAGAATGGCCTGCTCCTGTTCGAGTATCGCGATGATCCCACCCTGCTCAATGACCTGCGCACAGTCGAGGATGTGTTCTGCTTGATCGCCTCCCTCGATCATCTGCCGCCGGGAAGAGAAGGTCTGCCTATGCTTCCCGCTATGCTGCTTGGGCAGGTTGACTGGTCAGGTTCTCTGGCTATCCAGCAGCAGATTATGCCCCCCTCAGCGGGTGTGAGTAAGCGCACGACCTTTCGGGTGATCTCGCGCGTGCTTGGCGATCCGATTGTGTATCGCAAGGAGTCCCAGACGCAGATTGAGCGCGCCATTCGCGAGGCCCATCCACGCTGGGCGCTGGTGGAAGATGAGGGTGATCTAGAGGTCTGGCTGAACATCCTGGGCGAAGAGGTAATCGTCGGTCTGCGGCTCTCCGATAAGACCATGCGACACCGCACCTATAAGCACCAGCACTTGCCCGCCTCCCTGCGGCCTACCGTCGCCGCCTCGATGGTCCTGCTCTCGCAACCGCAGGATCACGATGCGTTTCTCGATCCCATGTGCGGCGCGGCGACTATCCTGATTGAGCGCGCCCTGTGGGGCCGCTATAAGCAACTGATCGGTGGCGATATTCGTCCCGAAGCCGTGAAGGTCGCGCTGGCCAATATCGGCACCAAATATAAACCCATCCATGTGCAGCAAGCGGATGCCACCGATCTCGCGTTCATTGCTCCCGCCTCCCTCGACACTGTGGCATGCAATCTCCCCTTCGGCCACCAGGTTGGTTCGCGCAACGCCAACGAGACGCTCTACCGGCGCCTCCTCCACGAGATGGCCCGCGTGCTCAAGCCTGGCGGACGCATGGTGTTGCTCACAGGCGATTCCCAGCAGCTCCGCAATAAGCTCAAAGCCGAAAATAGCGCGTTTACCATCCAGGAAGTGTTCCCGTTCCTCCTCCTTGGCATCCGAGCCGAAATGTTTGTGCTCGTGCGACGCGATACCTAATTTCGTGTGGAGAGGCCGGACGTCCGGCGAGATTCAACATACACTATACCTTTTTTGTTACTTCACTTGATGGATTATGTTAGATATCTTATACTCTATAGAGGGAAGAGTAACGGATAAGATGCTGGCAAAGGAGGAAGATAGTGCAGCAACATGAGAACGAACAAGAGCCACAGGGCGTGGCAAATTCACAGGAAACGATAGAGCAGTCCGCTCAGGCTGAGCAGAGTGCTGAGCAAGATAGAGGAGAGACTATGGCCCGGCTACAGCAAGAGCTAGAGGTGGAACGCCGCAAGTCTGAAGAGTACCTGGACCTGCTGCGTCGATCGCAGGCCGACTTCGTCAACTACCGGCGGCGCGCGGGGCAGGAGCAGGGAGAGGCCAGGTCGGCGGGGCAGATGGAGCTTCTGCAACGTCTATTGCCGGTGCTTGATGATCTTGGGCGTGCGCTCGCTGCCACGCCGCCCGACCTGGCCGAGCAGCCTTGGGTGCAGGGCATTGGGCTGGTTTCCAGGCGGCTGGCAAGCACCCTGGAAGAACTGGATGTGCGGCAGATTGGCAAAGAGGGCGAGCAGTTCGATCCACGCTGGCACGAGGCGGTCGCGACGGGCGAGCAAGCGGATGTTCCTGAAGGAACCATCCTGCACGTGGCGCAGCCCGGCTATGCCATCGGCGAGCGTATCATTCGCCCGGCGCAGGTGGTAGTGGCCGCCGCCATGTCTCCCACCAGCTCATAACGAATTTGGTGGATGAACTATCAAATAATGTGAGTTTACTTGACAATATCTGTAAATTATGGTAAAAATAGATGCAGAGTAGCAGGAAAACTGGGAGAGATGACGGGCGGGGATGTGGATACAAGCAAGGAGAGTCCTTCCCTGTTTAGCCCTCTCAAGGAGGATACAGAGCGATGGCAAAAGTATTAGGTATTGATCTTGGCACGACAAACTCTGTCGTAGCAGTCATAGAGGCTGGCGAGCCGATCGTGTTGGAGAACAGCGAAGGCGCGCGGCTGACCCCTTCGGTGGTCGCGGTTACTAAGGGTGGCGAGCGACTCGTAGGCCAGGTTGCCAAGCGGCAGGCTGTGACCAACCCTGAGAATACTGTTTTCTCGATTAAGCGCTTGATGGGCCGGAAATTTGACGACCCTGAAGTACAGCGCACTCTACAGAGCGTGCCGTATCAGGTGGCGCGTGCCGCCAACGGCGATGTTCGTGTGAAGCTGGCAGGCCGCGACTACAGTCCGCCCGAAATCTCGGCCATGATCTTGCAGAAGCTCAAGGCCGACGCCGAGGCCAAACTGGGCGAGAAGATCACGCAGGCAGTGATCACTGTGCCGGCCTACTTTAACGATACCCAGCGCCAGGCCACCAAAGATGCCGGTAGGATTGCCGGTCTGGAGGTCCTGCGCATCATCAACGAGCCGACGGCGGCCTCGCTGGCCTATGGTCTGGATAAGAAGGGCGATGAGACGATTGCGGTCTATGACCTGGGTGGCGGCACGTTCGACCTCTCCATCCTGCAGTTGGGCGAGGGTGTCTTCGAGGTCAAGGCCACCAATGGCGATACGCACCTTGGCGGCGACGACTTTGACCAGCGCATCATCGACTGGATTGCCGAGGAGTTCCGCCGCGAGCAGGGCATCGATTTGCGCCAGGACCGCATGGCCGTGCAGCGTCTGAAAGAGGCCGCAGAGCGCGCGAAGATCGAACTCTCTTCCTCGCTGCAAACCGAGATTAACCTGCCGTTCATCAGTGCCGACGCCAATGGTCCCAAGCATCTGGTGATGACGTTGACTCGTGCCAAACTCGAACAGGTGGTGAGCGACCTGGTTGAGCGCACGCGTGGCCCGGTGATGAAGGCGTTGAACGATGCCAATCTCAAGGCCAGCGATATCAACGAGGTTGTGCTGGTGGGCGGGCAGACGCGTATGCCCGCCGTGATCGAGCTGGTGCGCAAGATCTTCGACAAGGAGCCGCATAAGGGCGTCAACCCCGACGAGGTAGTGGCGATTGGCGCCGCGATCCAGGCAGGCGTGCTCAAGGGCGATGTCAAGAATGTGTTGCTACTCGACGTAACGCCGCTCTCGCTGGGCGTCGAGACTCTTGGTGGTGTGATGATCAGACTGATCGAGCGCAACACGACGATTCCGACGCGCAAGAGCGAACTGTTCAGCACAGCCGAAGACAACCAGCCAGCGGTAGAGGTGCATGTGCTGCAGGGCGAGCGCGAGATGGCGCGCGACAACAAGAGCCTGGGCCGCTTCCGCCTGGAAGGCATTGCCCAGGCCCCGCGCGGCATGGCGCAGATAGAAGTGACCTTCGATATCGACGCCAACGGCATCCTCAACGTGACCGCGCACGATCATGCCACCGGGCGCGAGCAGAAGATTACAATCACGGCCTCCAGCGGCCTCTCCAAGGACGAGGTTGACCACATGGTGCGCGAGGCCGAGATGCATGCCCAGGAGGACCGCCAGCGCAAAGATGAGATCGAGCTGCGCAACCGCGCCGACAGCCTGGCCTACCAGTCTGAGCGCACGCTGAGCGATGTTGGCGCTAAGATCGCACCGAGCTTGCGCAGTGAGGTTGAGGGCAAGATCAAAGATGTGCGCGACGCCCTCTCGACCAACGATACAGCGCGCATCCGCAGCGCAGCGGACGACCTGGAGCGCACCGTGCAGCGCGTTGGCCAGGAGGTCTATAGCCAGGCTGGCGCGACCGCCGGCTCCGCTCCTGGCTCCCAGGGTCCAACGAGCGGCCCTGATACTGGCACTATCGAGGGCGAGTACCGGGAAATGTAACGCTCTCCTAATCATGGAAAGACGGTCGTTCTAGACTTCGTCCAGGCAGAGCTTCGATCCGCGTAGGGACCCGGCTTGCCGCGTCCGTGTGCTGGCCTCGCTTGTGCGGCCGGGAGGGGAAAGCGTCACAGGCCCAAGGGCCATCCACACGGACCCGGCTTGCCGGGTCCGTGTGGATGGAGGAAATGGCTCGCCCTGAGCGACCGTTGTGGTCGCTTTTCCATGTATCGCCATGATAAGATATAGATATGTGAGGGCGACCCCTGCGGTCGCCCGTGGTCGCTCTTAGTGGAGGCACCGATGGCTGTTGACTATAAAGACTATTATAAGATCCTGGGCGTAGAGAAAAACGCCGATCAGAAGGCGATCCGCCAGGCATATCGCAAACTGGCCCGCCAGCACCATCCAGATGTGAACCCCGGCGACAAGGCCGCGGAAGACAAATTCAAAGAGATTAACGAAGCCAACGAAGTGCTGTCTGATCCTGAGAAGCGCAAGAAATACGATGAACTGAGCAGCTACTATCAGCAGTATGGGCGCATGCCGGGCGCAGGTGGGCCGATGGGCGCGGAGAACGGCTCTTCTGGCGGTTATCAGCATCACACGATGAGCGAGGAGGACCTCAATGACCTCTTCGGCGGTCAGGACCCGTTCTCGGACTTCTTTGAAACATTCTTTGGCGGCCAGGGGGGTCGTCCCTACACGGCAAGCCCAGGTGGCCGCGCTCAGCAGCAGGCGACTGTCGGGCGCGATGTGGAGTCGCTGATCGAGGTGACGCTCGCCGAAGCCTACCAGGGCGTTACGCGCATCTTTGAGCTGACCGAACCGAGTGGCGAGTCGCGCCGCCTGGAAGTGAAGATTCCCGCCGGCGTCGATGAAGGGTCGCGCATTCGCATCGCCGGTCAGGGTATGGCGGGAACAGCGGGACGCGGCGACCTCTACCTGCGCGTACATATAGAGCCTGACCCGCGCTTCACACGAGAGGATACCACATTGCGTACACACGTCGATGTGCCCCTGGCGACAGCCATGCTTGGCGGTGAGGCCCAGGTGCCGACACCCGATGGCCGCCGCCTGATGCTGCGTATCCCGGCGGAGACCATCAACGGGCGCGTATTCCGCTTGCGCGGCCAGGGTATGCCGCACCTGGGGCAGCCTGAGAATCGTGGCGACCTCTACGCCGAGGTGAACGTGACGCTTCCTACCCATCTGACCGATGAGCAGCGTCACCTCTTCCAGGACTTCGCCCGTTCGCTTGGTCATACGAGCTAGCCATAGATACCGGAGATCGCCATGGATGAATACCGTTACACGCGCATTATCATCAAGAGCGGCCAGTCCGCCTCATATTATAGCGAGCAGGAGATGGCGGATTCCTGCCACCTCGATCTGGTGATGGTCCGGCGCCTGCGAACCGTTGGCCTGATTCAAGGTATCGAGACGACCGAAGGGGAGTCGCGCTACAGCGAAGAGGATGTGGCGCGCCTACGTCGCATCCGCCGCCTGCACCGCGACCTGGGCGTCAACCTGGCAGGTATCGACGTGATCCTGCGCCTGGAGGCTCAGATCGAGGCTCTACACCGCGAACTGGAACAGTTCAGATCGTAGGGCATGGCTTGCCTCATAGGCGTACACGTAGGACAGAGGGAGCAGGAAGCCGTCGCCCCTACGGAGACGCCCAGCAAGCCCCGCCCTACGGCACGACCAACCTCTTCCACTATTGGGGAGGGGAGGGCTTCACTCAGTTACGCGTTTCCCAGATCAGAGACAGATACTTTGGCCGCTTGCTCCCAATCTAGATCAGCAAGCGGCTTGCCATCGACCCAGGCCTCTAGCCAGTCTTGAAGCGAAGATGCCTCGATGGCCCATTCGACCATGAAATTTATATTACTATCTAGCCTGTACATCACCAGGTCTGGAGAGGCACAATTCACGCTCGAATAGATATTGCAGCCCCAGTCACAGACCATGAGCACACGTTCAGGCCAGAGAGATGGCTTCTCTTCCTCATTAGCCCAGTATTCATCGATATCTTTTTGCGACATCGATTTCATGCCAAGATAGGCTGTGACTAACGAATCAATGGAGGTGTTGTGATTGTTCAAGGGGAGTAAGCCGTACCCTGGTCCAAAGCCACCATCTCCTATTTCAAGATACAATCTGCTCAGAAATGGGGGTAGCTCAAAGCCGATCTGCGCCTCTGCCTGAGCTATATCTTCTGCCGTCACGAGTGGAGAAGCTATTTGGCGATGCAAGATAACTTCTCCCGTTGCATGGCGGTTTGTGCGAACGGTTTCTTTGATGCGCTCAATCAAGATGTTTTCTTTGTGTTCCTGCATCGCGAGTCATATCCTTTACTGCGGTGGCAGCGAGATCCCCATCGTCGGCTGCGTGACGACGCCACCGGGAGGCTGAGTTGCTGGCAGGTGTGTGCCTGGGGCGTCGCCGATCTGCCAGGCGGCCAGCACAAACTCGTCATAGGGCATGCCACCTGTAGTGCCGCTCCACAGCTTCTGGCTCAGTGCCTGCATCGCCGGCTTGACCCTCTCATGTACCTCGGCATCGGTGACAGCGCCGCCCAGTTTATCGTTCCATACCGCGAACATGCCACCCAGCAGGTGTGGGTCGTCTGGCTTCAGGTTCAGGGCCGGGTTGGCAAAGTCAAAGATATT
>JALYVR010000775.1 GCA_030853145.1 Chloroflexota bacterium
CCTACCCCCCATGCATCTTGTTCTCGGCCAGATGGATGCCGTGGAAAGCGCTCTGAAAAAAACCTACCCCTGCGAAAAGCCATCGCCCCTACGCGGATCACCAGGGTTGCCAAAGCCCTGCCGTCTCGTGTAAAATTGACGCATGAACAAGCACGAAAACCTTCTGCATAGTAATTAGCGCGGCACTCCGCCGAGGGTGCTGTACCACAGCAGGGCGGCCGCCTTGTTGGCGGGCAAGAGGAGCCGAAGGGACGCCCCTATATTCATTTCATGATGCTTCTCACTATGCAAGAAGGGACTTTCGTGTGTCTATGACCACAAATAATCCACAGCACGACGTGGAGGGAGCGGCGGCGAGCCGCCCGGCGTCTCTGTGGCGAAACCGCGATTACTTGTTGCTCTGGGGTGGGCAAACATTCTCCTCGCTGGGAACGAGCATCTCGCAGCTTGCCTTCCCGCTGCTCATCTTGATGCTCACAAGCTCGCCGGAGCAGGCAGGCTTCGCGGGCGCGTTGCGCACTTTGCCGTACTTCATCCTCTGCCTGCCGGCGGGCGCGCTGATCGACCGCTGGGATCGCAAGCGCGTGATCCTCATCTGCGACAGCGGGCGCGCGCTCAGCCTGGCCAGCATACCCATCGCCGCCTTGCACCTGGGACACCTGACGATACTTCAGCTCTACCTCAACGCGCTGATCGAGGGCACGCTGGTGGTCTTCTTCAGCCTCGCGGAGTCATCCTGCATTTCGCGCGTTGTGCCGCGCGAGCAACTGCCGGCGGCCACAGCGCAGGGCAGTTTCACAGAGGGCCTTGTGCAATTGCTGGGACCCCCGCTGGCGGGCGTGCTCTACGGCCTGGGGCGTACTATCCCTTTTATCGTGGATGCCGCCTCGTACTGCGTCTCGATCATGTCGCTGCTGCTCATCAAGAGGGATTTCCAGGAGGAGCGCGTGGAGAAGCCCTTGAACCTGCGCGCCGAGATCGGGGAGGGGCTGCGCTGGCTCTGGGGTCAGCCAACGATACGCTCGCTGGCGCTGCTCACGGGTATCGTCAACTTCATCTTTCCGGACAGCAGCGCCTTGATCGTCATCGTCATCGCCCGCCAGCAGCACACCTCGCCCGCGTTCATCGGTGTGATCTTCGCGGTGGGGGCCGTTGGCTATCTCGTTGGTGCGCTGGTGTGCAGCCTGTGCCAGCGGCGTTTCAGCGTCGGGCGCATCATCGTGAGCACCTGCTGGCTCTTCACGCTGTTCTGGCCCCTCTATGCGCTGGCGAGCAACCTGTTTGTGCTAGCGGGTGTCACGGCCCTGATCGCCCTGGTAGATCCGATCTACGACATCACGCAGTTCAGCTACCGGGCTGCGCGCATCCCCGACGCATTGCAAGGTCGCGTTCACAGCGCCTACCGGTTGATCGCGTTGGCGACGCCACCTCTGGGCCTGGCCCTTACAGGTGTGTTGCTGCAACGCTTCGGCACGACGCCAACGATCCTGGTCTTCGCGGTCGCGCTGCTTGGGCTGGCGCTGTTGGCGACGCTGAACAGGAGCGTGCGGCGTGCGTGATGAATGGGACGCGATCCGTATTCCGTAGAACACGCGTTAAGTGAGGGGCCTACGCGATACGGGTCGCATTTCGTGTAGGGGCGTTGCTGGCCTCATTCGTTGCTACAAAATCATGTGTCGGCCTTGGAACAGGGCACCCGCAAGGGATGCCCGTACATCTCTGACCAGGCAAAGGTGGCGTGGCCATGGGGACCAGCGCTCGTGAGAGATTCCAAGATCATCGGGTCATTCGTCTGGGAGCACCGAGAACGGTGTCAGAGATGTACGGGCATCCCTTGCGGGTGCCCTGTTCCAACACGACATATGGTCCATTTTCCCCTCTTCAGTTCGAGAGTAATTTTGTAGCAACGAATGCGCAGGCCTGCGCCCAGTCCCTACGCGGATGGTATTGTGAAGTCGCGATCCCGCAAGCGCTTGACCAGGGAGGGGAGGCGCAGGTAGGGGCGCACCCAGGCGCTGAAGCGTGTCTGGAACTGCTGGCCCTTGTTGAAGTGATTGGCGGCATCGCGCAGATCGACTAATAGGCGAACGGCTTCGTCGTAACCTGTGCTTACCCTGCGCGCCGCTGCCAGCTCGGCTTGACGCCAGTAATCTTCCTGGCGCTCGCGGACATTTTGCAGATGACGCTCGTGGGCCTGGCGCTCTTGCTCGAACTGCTCGCGCTCCATTCTGGCCTGTATATCACGACTTTCGACGAGCAGTGTGCGGTAGGGAACACCCTCGCCCGTTGTTGCCGCCGCTCCTGTCTTACCCTGACCCAATGTGCGCAGCTCCTTGACCAGCAGGCGGCTCAAACCTGGCTCGTTGTGTGCCAGCCGCAGCAGGTAATCGTGGTGGCGATCCGCTGGCAGCAGCTTGATCCAGGCGCTAAAATCATCGGCCCTGGCCGGCGTGGCGCTGCCGCTATGGAGCGCTGCAGCGGCGAGCAGCTCTTGTGGCACCTGCAACAATATTGCCAGCTCCTGCTGGGCCATCGTCAGCTCTCCAAAAGCGGATGGCACTGGCGGCGCGCCCAGTACCTCCTCGTCCTCCTCGTCCTCATCATCATCGATCTCGCTGCCGGTTATCAGGCACTCGCAGGCCAGCCAGGCGATATACAGC
>JALYVR010000776.1 GCA_030853145.1 Chloroflexota bacterium
GGGTGGGCTTCCGACGCGGGCGAGGCACGCCGTCGCCCCTACGGAGACCCGCTCGCTTCCTGCTCTCTCTGTCTTCCGTGTACGCCTATGAGAGTGCTCCCTACACGAAGCCCTGGCACGTGATAATGTCAGACGACGTTACATGCTCCTGGGGAACGAGCCGAGCACCTTGCAGAACAGCGTATAGCCCGCCAGGTCGGCCAGGGCGTTGCGCACCGGGGGGTCGTCGCGGTGACCCTCGAAGTCCAGGTAGAAGACGTACTCCCAGATGCGCTGGCGCGATGGGCGGGATTCCAGCTTGAGCAGGTTGATCTTGTTTGTTGCCAGCACACCCAGACATTTGTGCAGTGAGCCTGGCTGGTGTGTGGTGGCCATCACCAGCATAGTCTTGGCCGCGCCTGCGCGCCGGGGGGCCGGCTCCCTGCTCAGGGCGATGAAGCGCGTGTAGTTATCCTGGATGGTCTGGATGCCCGATGCCAGCACCTCTAACTCGTAGAGTTGCGCGGCCCCCGCTCCGGCGACCGCTGCTACCCCCTTGAGACTCTCTTCGCGCACCATCTTTGCGCTGCCGGCTGTGTCGTAGGTGGCGACGATCTCCACACCCAGTTCGCGCAGGTACACATCGCACTGCGCCAGCGCCTGCGGATGAGAGATGACGCGCGTGATAGCGTCGAGCTGCTGGCCCGGCAGGCACAGGAGACAGTGGTTCACCGGGTGACTGATCTCGCCGGTGACGAACAGGTCATGCTGGCGCAGCAGGTCGTAGACATCGTTGATGCTGCCAGCCTGCGAATTTTCGACCGGCACCAGTCCATAATCGACCTCGCCCGCCGCCACGGCGCGGAAGACATCGGCGAATGCGCGGTAGGGTTGTGGTTCGGCCTGCTTGCCAAAATAGGTCCGCGTCGCCTCATCCCCGAAGGCGCCGCGCTCGCCCTGAAAGCCCACGCGCAGGCTTTGCGCCTGCTGGGCGTGCTCTGGCTGTTCCATGTCTTGATCTATCGACTGCACCATAGCTGGCGTACTCCTCTTGTCTGCGATTGGATTGCTTGAGCCGATTGTGGCAGCTTGCAGGGGGAATGTCAAGGGGCGATCTATGCGTATGACGCTTTTCTATTCTGGGAAGAAGACGCGCTCGTTGGTGACCGGGTGGATCATATGGTCGAAAGCCATCCAGAGGCTCTTGGTGTGGCGATAGAAGATCAGCGGGAAGAGGATCGGCATGGTCATGCCCCAGACGAGTAGCGGCACGAATGGGACGTTCTGATTCACCGCCAGGGGAATCGTGATAGCGGTGATCAGCAGTTCGCTGAGAACCAGGTTGGCCGCTATAGCGCCGGTGTAGTAACCAGATTCGCGCTCGTACTTAAAGTGGCAGACGGGGCAGTGCTCATACATTTTGAACCAGCCCTGGTAGAGCTTCCCCTGACCGCAGACTGGACAGCGCAACCGCAGCGCCCGCAATAGTAACACGCGTAGCCGTTTCCAGAACATCATGCACCTTCTATGTCTCGTAGTATTCTGTCAAGCTTCAATCGACGGCATCAGAGCGCTCCCTCTGTCGCGTAGGGATTCGGCCTGCCGCATCCGTGTCAAGCATCCCTTGGGGCGCCTGTGGGGCCTCCTGCCTGGCTACGGAAGCGAAGCCAGTACACGGACGCGGCAAGCCGGGTCCCTACGCGGAATGAGGCCATCTCACCCGTTCTATGAGGCTTGACAGAGTACTACAGATACGGACTAGGCGCCGTAATGACCCTTGTGGTAGTACACCATGCCCTTGCCCACAACCCTCACGGGCTGGAGTTCCTTTAGCATGATAGCCTCGCCGCACTTTGCACAGATGCGGCCGGTCTGATGGTTGATCTCCTCACGGTTCGCCATCGAAGCGCGCGCCGTCTTTGAAAGTTCACCCTTCTTCGGCATTGATTCTAGACCCCTTTCGCCTAAACCTGTTTGTCTGTCTGTCGCCCTCCCAAGCAGTGGGCTGGCTATTTTTCGCAGCAACAATGGAACGATGCTGTTTTGTATTGGATAAGATACAGTATAGCATATCTGCTTGTGTGCTGTCTAATAAAGAAAACACCGCGGCGCGTGAAAATCATCCCAGCCAGCTATCACCGCGCGGCGGCCTCAATCTCCGAGGCGCGAGGGCATAAAAACACGCGGAGCCGGGCAACCGGCTCCGCGCAGAATTGGAGAATTTGTACAAGATCTGTGCTACACAAATCCGCACTACAAGAACGCGCTCCTGAACGCACTACGAGCAAGAACTACTACTAAAGCAAACTTGATCGATGTTCGCGAGGAAGTCTTGTCTTCCTTCCAAATATAGAAACGAGACAGAAATTGCTATGTAACAAAAATGTGTTTTCGGGACTTTCGGCCACTGGTTCAGTCACCGCCGACCCTTGCTGCCAACGCCATTGTTGGTGAACCGGGTCGAGGACGCCAGCGCCCTGTTACCAGTATATACCGCGATGTATCATCGTGCAAGGAACCTCAATGGATCTCTTTGGTGACGGGCAGGGCCTGGCTAATGAAGCTTGCCGCCAGTTCAAACGGAAAAAGGCCTGTATTGATCAGCAGGTGGTAGAGGCTTGGTTGATGGCCATCGTTGCCATAGTAACGGCGCAGGTAGGCATCGTGGTCGTAATCGCG
>JALYVR010000777.1 GCA_030853145.1 Chloroflexota bacterium
CGCCGTCATCTGCTTAGAATCGCGTACCCCCACGAAGCAAGGCCAGTGTTCCTCGTCGAGCGGCAAAATGACGGCCGCGGCCACCACAGGGCCGGCCAGGCAGCCGCGCCCTGCCTCATCCAGCCCTGCAATAGCATGATAGCCCTGTAACAACAGGGCCATCTCTTCTTCCACAGTTGGCTCTTGCGCCTTACTCGCTGACACTTTCACTTATGCTTGTTGTTGTGCTGGCAACCTTAGCAGTACTGGCAAGTCTCGCGGCTTTGGCGGCGGCCTCTTCCTTCTTCACCGGGCGAAGTTCTTTCAGGCGAGCGGCCTTGCCTGAGCGACCGCGCAAGAAATAGAGCTGCTTGCGGCGCACGCGTGCATGGCGCAGCACTTCAATCTTCTCGATACGCGGGGAGTTGATCAGAAATGTGCGCTCGACGCCAATGCCATGAGAAGCGATACGACGCACGGTAAAGTTGCGATTGATGCTGCCGCCGCGCAGGCGAATCACAATGCCCTCGAAGGGCTGCAAGCGCTCGCGGTTCCCCTCGACGACCCGCACATGCAGGCGCACGGTATCGCCTGACTGCATTTTCGGCACATCGTTACGGACCTGTTCACCCTCGATCGCAGTCAGCAACGCTCTTCCCGCTGGCCTGGCTATAACCTGTTTATCAGCCATTCTTCCTATACCTTCCTGTGCGCTTCCTGCTCAGTCCCTCGTACTTAGTCGGCGGGAGAGTACTCGTGTGTTGGCGGAGCATTCGGCGCGCGAACTACTTGATTGCGTTGAGTTGCTTCATCAAACGCGACTTGCGGCGAGCAGCGTTATTGGGGTGAATGACCCCTTTTTTAGCCGCGCGGTCCAGTTCACTGGCGGCTTTGCGGACTGCGACTTCGGCGCTATCCGTCCCGGCGCCGATCGCCTGCCGGGCCTTGGTTATTTCCGTTTTCACGGTCGATTTAATCATGCGGTTGTGCAAGCGGCGCTTCTGCTCCTGGCGCATGCGCTTTTCCGCAGAGGGATTATTGGGCATGTAAGTACAAATCCTCCCCAAAACAGCAGCCCCGCTCCGGGCCGCTTCACGAAAAAATGCCGACTATTCGTCGGACTGAGTGCTCATGGATTATAGCAGAAGTAAGCCAGAAATGTCAAACAGCGTAGGAGGTTGGGGTAGGGACCCTCATTGCGCCCCTACCCTCATTGCATCTCGTTCTCGAAAAGATGAACCGTATGGAAGGGCGAGGCCGCTTAGTAGACCATCATCGCGTCTCCATATGTTGTGTGGGAGTACATCCAGGCCGCCTGCTGCTCCTGCATATTGATGCAGCCGTGGCTACCGTTGCCTGAGAATAGCGTGTCACCACTGGCGTCGGCGTGCGGGAAATTGGTGCCGGGACCATAGTTGTAGCGCCAGTAGCTATCGTGGATGAAATAGCCGCCGGTATGGTACTCCATGGCGTAGTTGATCTTGGTGTCCGGGTACCAGAACGCCGAACCCTTAGGCTCGCTCGATTTAAACTTTGTCGGCGATTGGCGCAGGAAGATATGCCACACCCCTGGAGGCGAGGGCTTGAGGTATTGCCCGCTGGTGATGTGGAATGCGTTGACTAGCTTGCCATTCTGGTAGAGGCGTAGCGTTTGCTCGATCAGCGAGACAACGATCACCTGACCCTGCATCAGACCGTAGTGGTTCATCAATTGCATATCGGTGGCGTGGGGTTGGTTCCACGCGGTTGTATCGCTGTAATCGGCCTCCATGGCGTGCAGGTGGCGTAGATCGATGGTGACGAGGTCGATAACCCCCTTGTAGTCATCGAGCGTCTGCGCCGTCTGTATGGCGATATCGGCGTCCGAACCAATGCCCTGGGCGTCGTATTCGTAGTCCAGGTGATAGTAGGACCCATTGTAGGGGTCGTGATACTGGTGTGCGGTTCCCCAACTTGCGACCTCGTGGTGGAATTGCTGGAGCAGGTAGTTAGCTTTGCCCCTCCACAGCGGGAACCGGATGGAGGCGATATCGCTATCGATCTGCGCGGAGACCTTGAGAAAATCACCGATGCTTTTCGCCTGTGAAAGCGCCGTCTTATCGGCATCGAGGCGTTGCTGGAACGTGCTGACGTTCTGCCCATACTGTTTGGCCTGGTCGATATCGGCGCTGAACTGCTGTAGCTTGGCCGCCCCCACGTAAGGAATGGCCTGCGTCGAGATCACCACCGTTTGTTGCAAATGTGTATTCAACTGGTCAAAGAGTTGCTGGTATACCTCGGCTGTGCTGGCGACCCGGAAAATCTGTAGGTCAGCGTCGGCCTCCTGGTTGAGAGCCGTCGTATCCAGACGTGATTGCTGCAACTGGTGAATGGTCTGCTGGAACGATGTCAACAGGTCGTATGCAGGCCCCATGAGGCGCAACGCCTGTGTGCCATCCCTGGCATCCACGCTGATCTTTATATAATCCTTGGGATACTGCGCCTGGGCGAGGAGGTTCTGATCACTGGTAAGCTGGTCCTGGAAAATCTTGGCCTCGGCAAAGCCCTGCCCCTGTCGTTGTGCCAGTTCCCCCTCGAAGGTCTGGAGGTCGAGCGAGGCCTGGTAGTCAAGCTGTTGTGTAGCCTGGGACTCCAGACCGCGCACCTGGACTGAGAGGAGTTGGTAACGTTGTGCC
>JALYVR010000123.1 GCA_030853145.1 Chloroflexota bacterium
CGTAATAAACTTCGTCTCCAGGCTGGCTGGGGTGCGGTCAAAGTAGAAATTGCGCACCGTGACTCCTGGAATGGGCTCTGGCAGTATCTCTTGAGCCTCCTTCTCTTCCAGTTGAGCGAGGTCGCCGGTCCAGGTCTGGGGAGTGACCTTGAGGCTCTCACAGAGCACATAGAAGGGAATGTCATACCCCCGGCAGGCCCAGGCCAGCAGGGCAGTTCCAGCCTTGTTGAGCAGATCGCCGTTCGCCATCACGCTATCGGCCCCGACCACGACTGCGCGGCATTGGGGCAAGAAGATGGCGGCCTGAGCATCGCTGATCAGAGTGACGGCTATGCCATGCTGGCTCAAGACTCGCGCCACCTCGCGTCCTTCGTAGCGCGGGCGCCCTTCCAGCACGATAACGCGCTCAAGTTGCGAGGCACAAGCTAGCAGCACCTCCTGAACTGTGCCGGAGAAGCTGTGCGTCATCAGCGTGCCAGTGAGCAGGGGGCGGGCATAGCCGGTGATGCGCGCGACGGCGGTATCGTACTCATCTCGCAGGCGCGCCGCCTCGTGTGCCATTCCCATTAGCCCGCCGGGCGCGCCGAGGATGCGTCTCACGGCGCCGGCGATAGCCGCCATCGCCGGGCGGGCCTGCGCCAGTTCCTGACCGGCGGCCCGCACACGCCGCGCCTGCTCATCCGGCGTCGTGGTCGGCTCGCTGGCCAGGTCGTAGAGTATCGAGATCGTTTCGCGCACAAGCCAGCGCGAACCATGCTCGCGGTCGCCGCGCACCAGCGCGATGCGCTGCTCCATGTCTTCCATACACTCTCCCTCTCTCGTACCGATTGCAGGCCACTCTCCTTCACAGGTGCAGCTCAAACTCTGCCAGAATGGCTTCGCGCCCGCTGGCGGTGAGGCGCACGGCCCGGCTCGAAGGCGCGCGTGTGAGCCAGCCCAGATCAAAAAGGCGCCTGGTGAAAGCCGCGCCTAAGGCTCCCGCCAGGTGATAACGGCGCTCGCTCCAATCGATATGGTGCGGGGCAAAGAGGTTGTCGGGCCTCTTCAGAGCGGCACAATCGATACCGAAGTCGCGAAACCAGCGTTCCCCACAATCTGTGACAGCATACCCGTCCGTGGCCAGGCTGAGGAACTGCTTATCTACCAGGGCCTGCGTCAGCGCGACACCCAGCGCGCCCGCCAGGTGATTGTAGCATGTGCGCGCCTGGCGCACAGCGTCTGCCACATCAGCTTCACGCAGAGAATGCACAGTGCGGGGTGGCGCAACAAGTGCCAGGGCCTCAAGGGCCTGCACAATGGCCAGATCAGCGAGACGAAAATAGCGATGTCTGCCCTGCTTTTCGACGGCCAGCAACCCGGCCTCCATCAGTCTGGCAAGATGGGCGCTGGCCGTCGAAGGTGAGACGCGTGCGCCCCTGGCAAGCTCTCCGGCCGGCAAGGCCCTGCCATCGCTCAGTACAAGCAAGATATTTGATCGCGTCGGATCGGCCAATAAGGCGGCAATCGAGGCGATATCGACATCTCCAGGCATGCTATAGCTCCTAAAAAAGAAATGCGAACGAACATATGCCAGCACCCAGTATACAGGACAAATACTTCGCTGTCACATGAAATATTGACGACATACACTAGGAAGTGCTACTCCCGCGCGGGGTAGCAGGGAAATATACCTGGAGGAATATACATCGTGAGACTACTCGTGTTGCTGGCCATCTGCGCCGGCTACTTTATGGTCATTCTTGATACAACGGTCGTAAATGTAGCGCTGCTGGCGATCCAGGCGCAACTGGGCGGAACCGTCACAGGGCTACAGTGGATCGTTGATGGCTACGCGCTGGTATTTGCCAGCTTTCTGCTCACAGCGGGGGCGCTGGGGGATCGTTTGGGGAACAAACGGGTCTTCCTGGCCGGCCTCGTCATATTCACCGCAGCTTCGGCGCTCTGCGGCCTCGCGCCTGCATTGTGGGCATTGGAGATAGCCCGCGTTGTACAAGGGGTGGGCGCGGCATTGCTGGTGCCGGCCTCCCTGGCCCTCCTGAACCATACCTTCGCCGATCCTACGCAGTGTGCCAGGGCCATTGGTATCTGGGGTGCGATAGCCGGCATCGCGGCTGGCGCGGGTCCGGTTATCGGTGGCTTCCTGGTCAACGTGCTGAGTTGGCGAAGCGCCTTTCTTGTCAATGTGCCAGTGGGAGCGTGCGGCTTCCTGCTGGCACTGCGTTTCATCCCTCCCACGCCGCGTCTGCCACAGCGCGGCTTTGATCTGGGCGCTCAGGTGGCAGGAATTGTAGCGCTGGGTGTACTTACATTGGCTATCATCGAAGGAAACTCCTGGGGCTGGAGCAGCCTGCCCATACTTGGCGCGGCGGCGATCTTCGTGCTGGCGGCGGCAACTTTCATTGTGATTGAGCGGCGGGCGGCCAATCCGATGCTGCCGCCCGGCCTCTTCTCCGTGCCAACCTTCTCGGCGGCGAACACGGTCGGACTGCTTTTGAACTTCGGCTTCTACGGGCAGCTTTTCTTCATCAGCCTCTTCTTCCAACAGATACGAGGCTACTCACCCCTCATGACGGGCATTGCTTTATTACCGGAGACCGGCATGGCCTTGATCGCATCCTTTCTCTCAGGGCGGGTCACCGGGCGCGTCGGCCCGCGCCTGCCTATGGTCATTGGCCTGGCTCTTGGCTGTGCTGGCTTCCTGCTGATGACCGTGGTGGATAGCGCGACGAACTACGCGTTTATCTGCGTCACGCTGGTAGCAATCGGGTTCGGCACCGCCTTCACGATGCCGGCCATGACGACCGCGGTGATCGCGTCTGCCCCGAAGGCGCGTTCGGGCATTGCCGCCGCGGTCCTCAACGCGAGCCGGCAGACCGGCGGCGTGCTGGGTGTAGCCTTGCTCGGTTCGCTAGTGAGCAGGCACATTTCCTTTGTGCCAGGGATGCATAGCGCGCTGATGATCGCCGGCGGCGCCTTCCTGATTGGCTGCCTGCTCTCGCTACTGGCCATCCAGCACGGTTCCAAACCAGCAGAGGCGCTGACATGAAGAGAGACAGGCATTGGCTCCTGGCATCTCCTGCCAATTGGCCCTTGTATTCACCTGCTAAAGTGGGTACGCTTCATTGGTATGAACCAATCAGGAGGTAGCCATGCGCCATCACGCCGCCAACCAGCAGTCGAGACCGTTGTTCACGGCTCCCGTTCACACGCTTATCGAGCTTGAGCGAGGGAGCCGGATGCCATTGTACCAACAAATTTGCCAGCGCTTGCGCGAGGCCATCCTGGCAGGCGAGCTGGCGGAGGGCGCGCGCCTACCTACCGAGCGGGCGCTGGCCAGCGAGTTGCGCGTCAACCGCACCACCGTCATGAACGCTTACAACGAACTGGCCAGCGAGGGGCTGATCGAGGGCCACGTGGGACGTGGCACCATCGTGCGCCGCAACCATAGTCAGCAATACAACGATGACCATGAATCGGATGTTCCCTCGTGGCTGTTTGGTCTACCGAGCGGAGAATACGAAATCCTTGGTCCCGATGCCCGTATGCTCAGCGAGTTGGCGGCCATGGGAGAGCATAAAGAGATCATCTCGCTGGCGGCCGGCACGCCGGCGCCGGAGCTATTGCCGGCCGAGATGCTCAACGCGATCTTCGCCGATGGCCTGTTACAGGCCCGGCAGAGCGCCCTGGGCTACTGCCCGGTCGAGGGGCTACACAGCCTGCGTCATAGCATAGCTGCGCGCATGCGCCAGCGCGGCGTAGCCGTCGATACTCAGAATATCCTGATCCTCTCTGGCTCAACGCAGGGCATCGGGCTGATCGGCCGTCTCATGCTGAACGCGGGCGACGAGGTGGTAGTCGAGGTGCCGACGTATCTGGGCGCGCTGCAGACGTTCCGCGCCCTGGGCGCGCGCGTCATCGGCGTGCCGACGGACAGCGATGGCATCCGCGTGGACCTGCTGGAGCCGATCCTGGCACGCCGTCACCCGCGCCTGATCTACACGCTGCCCACCTTCCAGAACCCGATGGGCACGGTTATGTCGCCTGAGCGCCGCCGCCGCCTGCTGTTGCTGTCGAAACGCTACCAGATCCCCATCCTGGAAGACGACGCCTATAGCGAGATCTACTTCGACGGCAAGGCGCCCCAACCACTCAAGGCGTTGGATAGCGGCGGCCAGGTCATGTACCTCGGCACCTGCTCAAAGATGCTGGCGCCCGGACTGCGCGTAGCGTGGCTGGCAGTTCCAGAGCCGTTGATCGACCGCCTCTCGCTGCATAAACAGATCTTTGACCTGAACACGAACGCCATTGGTCAATGGTCGGTCTCAGAGATCCTGCGCCGCAATCTGCTGGACGAGCACCTGGCTACCCTGCGCGAGTGCTACCAACGCAAACGTGACCTGATGCTGCAAGCCATCGCGCGCTACTGGCCCGCCGATGTCCGTGTGAACCGGCCAAACGGGGGTTTCCACCTCTGGTGCCGTCTGCCGGCCGATTTGCGGGCGCGCACACTGCTGCGCGAAGCGGCCAGCGAGCAGGTCGCCTTCGTCAACGGCGAACCCTTCCACGTTGACGGAGGCGGCCAGCAAAACTTCCGCCTGAGCTATGCCTATCCTGACGAGGCAGACATCGAGGAGGGCGTGCGGCGCATCGGTATCGCGATCACCCGCCTCCTGGCAAGAAGGAGCCAGCGCGAGGAACAACAGGCCCCTCCTCGCGAACACATTCCTATGGTGTGATAGAAATGCCATGCGCCTGCATGTAGTCGGCGATCTTCTGACGCGCCGGAGAGAGCGAGGCCTTGAGCCGCTGCACAGCTTCGCGTTGCTGCGGCCACTCGGCCTGCGCGATATCCTCCCGGTGCTCCTGGAAGGCCGCTACCAGCATAAGCACATCGTCGACGCGATCACGAAGCGAGCAGATCATGGCGCGCTTCTGCCGGGGCGGCAACTCTGTCACAACGGCATCCGCCAGGTGCTCCATGAGATCGGCCTGCGCGCTTCGCTGCTCAAAGACACACTCAGGATCATCCAGTTCTTCGCTTCTCCCCGCGATCACCTGCCCGTGGCGAATCTCGCCCTCGCTATCCAGAGGCAGCGGGAGCAGGGTCACCCTGTTACGGCGGCAAACATTGACGAACTCGTGGTACACCACACGCCTGAGGTAGGCCCTGGGATGCGTGATCTCCCGCTCCTGAAGTGCCTGCCAGAACTTGATAAGCGCTTCCTGAACGATATCGTCAATTTCAGGATGTTGCAATTCCGAGTATGTACTATACCGGCCAAAAACCTCCTGCGCTAACCTGACGATATACGGCTCAAATTGTACCAGTATCGTTTCTATGCTAGAATCGCTATCATACGCAGACACATTAAGCAATGTTGGCTTGCTGTCCATAGCATCCTCCTTGCTTGTAACGCTGGTCCGATAGTTACGTATAATAGTTACATTAAATAGTATACACTATTTTTATCGTTATTTTTAGTGGGTGTTTTAGTAGTTTTTTAGTAAATATTCAATGATTCTTATGAAATCAGGGTCTTTTCAGCGGTATATCAAGGGTAAAGGCCAGCTATATGCTTCTACTTAGCTATGACGTACGGAAAAGATGTTTAGCAAAATCTATATAATAATTGACAATCTGTAAAATAATAATTCATGTTACATTCTTCGTAGCTGCGCGATTGATCGCGCCCGTCAAGCCAGCCTACGTGTGTCGGGCCAACCCAGGCGCGATATATCGCGAGCCACGAAGGCTGGGCGACTTTTCAATAGCTCTGGGCGATGCAGAGGGACACTTGACAGCGAGTCTATTACGTACTATGCTACATTTGGGAGCGTGATAGTAAAGAGTATTATTATTCCTTAGTTGGAAAGGATAATAATTCATGATCCAGGCACACGCGTACCGTGATCTCACTCCCTGGACACCGGCGCCGGCCACTGTTCCACTGGAGTGGATGCAACTCGTAGAGACCCTGGCGCAGCAAGTGCAGGGCTGGCATCGAACGTATGTGTTAGGGGTAAGATACAATGCCTACAGCGTCGGCGACTTGCTCCGCTCCTGGGGCCTATGCTGGCGGGTAGTAGTTGCGGGCTACTTATGGGAACACGCTAAGGAGCAGATACGGAGCGCTCATCTGTGTGAGCTGGAGAGCGTCCTTGGCCACATCACAGAGGCGACCGAGTATGTTCACAACATTTTTCATGAGAACTTACCACCCCTGCTGAATCCTCCTTACCGCGATCCAGGAGGACTACTTATCGCAGTTGCCACCTACTATCAAGCGCTTCAAACCCTCCAGCAACAGAGTAACGAACTGCCGTATACCGGTGATACGCAGGCAGAGATCGAGCGGGTGGGTAGCACACTGCTCAACATTGCCAAGCGCCTGGGTATGTGGTATTTCAAACGCGACATCGAAGACTTAATTGAGCAACTGTGTTATCCTGCCCGATTTGCCGAGAACAAACGAGGGCTAGCAAACATTCTAGAGCGCGATACGGAGATGCTGAATGTCACCTGCCAGTTATTCGAGATAACGTACCGGGAAGCCACCAGGCAGGACATCAAGGTCATTTATACAGTGTGCGGCGTCGCGGGTCTGGGGCGCCGCTTGCAGGATGCGCATACGATTACAACCTCTCAAAAAGACAAAGCGCACCTGACAGGCTTTGATCTTGTGACCTTCGATGTGATTGTGCCAACGGTGCGAGAATGTTATGCAGCGCTTGGTGTATTAAGCCAATTGGGGCATATTCAGGATCGTGTCACGAACCAGTTGGCACACCCCAAAGCGAACGGATGCAGCCACATCGCCCTGGGGTTGAACTTACAGCGCGCTGTTCACCCGCCGCATTTCAGGGGACTTCCACAGGATACTTGCACCTGTCAATTACAAATTGCCACCCAACTGATGCAGGCCATTACCGGCTATGGCTGTCTCCATCCCCAATGTTACCTCCTATACACAAAGGTTCCCCGGCCGCACGAGATCAAGTCACCCTCGACAGCCGCTCTCTGGAGTAGAGCGGAAGGCAGGGTTTTCTGGGCCATTCAGGATGCTTTCAGCCACCACCTTCAAGTGGACGCGGAGGCTCCGATTATCGTCTACAGCAAGGATCGTACACCTGTGAAGTTGCCTAAGGGAGCAAAGGTATTGGACTTTGCCTATGCCCTTGATGGGTTGACAGTAAAGTACGCAATCGAGGCCTTTATTAACAACCGCAAAGCGCCACTTCATTGTGAGTTGAATGCCGGTGACGTAGTGGAAATCATTACCTCCAGCGAAGTTCAGGTGCAGGATTATTGGTTAGATAATGAGTACGCTACCACTCCTGCGGCACAACATCATATCAAAGATTTATTGCATCCACAGCATAGAGGGTATCATCTTCTGCATCAAGAATTGGAGCAATACGATTATCGCCTCTCTTCGCCTGAAATCGAGCGCCTGTTGCATCCTCTCCTGAAGCGTTACAAGTTAGGCACCCCAGCGATGTACCTGGCGCAACTTGACACAGCGAGAAAACCCCCATTCACTCCTGCATGGGCCGCCCAGAAGATCATGGAACAGATCGCGCAACGCAATGAATCGTTGCTCATAGAAAGAGTTGAATTTCACTGGGTTCCTGCATTAGACAAGCAAGTCCTGGCCCATACCCAGCCCATCCACCAGCAGCGCCGCTGTGGTTTCTGCAAACCGACCTACCCCCAGGATATCCATATTACCGGTCGTGTACGTCAACGGAACGGAGAACTGATCGTTCACAAAGACGGATGTATTCATCTAACCAGACAGGTTTCAAGCGAACGGGTCACCTTCATACCCATGATCTGGGAAGGTCAATTATGGACGGTAAGAGTTGGCTTTTTTGTGAGAACGCAGGACCGTCCAGGGCTAATCCATGATATTACCAGGTGTCTCCTCCGGCACCAATGCGTATTGCTCTCCATCAACGCCGAGCCTCCCAGATCTTCAGAGGGGCATATCCGCTTTGTGATAGAGACCTGCGCGGAGCAGGAAGCTGTGAGCATTTTACGGGATGTGAACAAGATCCCCGATATCGAAGAGGTTGATTTCGACCCCGCAGCTACCGCTCCGCCTATCTATAGCCATTTGCAGGCACTCATGAAGCGTTCTGGAAAGCATGTCGAAAGAACAAAGATGGATCGTCTATGGAAGGAGTCTATCGAGGGACAACTACCACGCAGTCCGATACTGAAGAATCCCTTCGATATCTCACGACCCGCAACAGCCACAATGTTTGTTGGCCGCAGCAGTGAAATGAAAACTATGGAGCAGGAGTTATGCGCAGGTGAGCATGGGAAAGCACTGATGCTCTATGGGCCACGCCGGTCTGGAAAATCATCGATCTGCAAGAATTTTATTGACAACGAGGTAAAACCTCCTTTCTGGGGCGTCTTCTTTTCTCTACAGGCGGCTCTGGAGCAAAATGAAACGGCTCTCTTCAGGCAGCTTGCCAACGAAATAGCCAGGGAGTTCAATGAGCAACTCCAGCAATCTAGCCCTGATTGGGATGACTATAGCGATTATGACCCGCAAGTGCGTTTCAAACACTTCGTACAAGATTGTTTTCTAAGCGTGCCTGGAACACGATTGGTCCTGGCTCTTGACGAATTTGGAGCCGCGTTGGAAGCCTACGAGCAGGGCTTTCTAGGGTACCGCTTCTTCACCTATTGGAGAGAGCTAGTAAGCGAAATTGCTCAACTGAGCGTGCTGCTCGTGCTGCCCACAAGCTCACATAATCTTTTGATTTCAAAAGGATTCTCCAATCTGTTTAGCTTTGCGCAGCCATTACCCGTGTTCTTCCTCGATAAAGAGAGCGCGCAACGACTACTGATTGATGCGTTGAAAGATCAGCAGATTGCCATGCATCCAGGGGCCGTTGCATATGCAGTCAAACTTACGGGTGGTAATCCTTACTATACAACGATGATCGGTCAACAGCTTATCAACCAACTCAATAAGGATACACACAAGCAGCAAGTGATAGAGGAGGATGTAGCCCTTGTCGTAAGCCACATCATCGACATAAGCTCCAGTATTCATAACTTTCAGTTCCATAACATGGAGATTCAGGATGAGCATGAATGGAGTATCCTGAAGGGCCTGGTAGAATTGACGCTTCAAACACATCAGTCGATGGTGCAGTTCAAGAAAATTGTCGATGTTCTCAACTTGCCTGCATATGTCGTCAAGGCGCATCTGGAGCGATTGTGCAATGGGCTGATCCTGGAAGAGCATGGCAGCCAGAAGAAGGGGCGTTCTTCCACTCATCCTTATTACTCATTTAAGATAGAACTTTTCCGACTCTGGCTTTCACATAATAGCTGGTTCTTTCAGCGTTGAGGCAGTAGCAGGAGTATTCATATGCGGGATATGCGTAGTGATCTGGCCTGGACAGCGTTACCCAACCCTTTTCTGACGATGACACACACATTCGAGGTGGGGCATGTCTCAGGGAGAATCGAAGATATAGTCGAGATTGTTACCAGCGGGCAGAGCGCTATTATTCTTACGGGAGCGCCAAACATTGGCAAAACTGCCTTGATCCGTTACTTGCAACTCCCGCCCGAGGCGCCCTGGTCCTGGCGCAATGAACTGGCAGACTTCCGCTCACAACTGAACCTTGACGAGATACATTTTTTACCGCTTGACCTGGCCTCTCTCAAAGAAAGCACACAGCCAGGCGAACAACTCAATACTTTTTTGAGGGAATGCAGCCAGACCATCCATGCTGCCTATAGACGCAAAGGGCAGAGCGAAGAACTGGCTGTGCTTGAGCCTGATCTAAAGGGCCTGCGCAAGCTGTTACGTACCATTAGAAACGAAACGCCCCATGCCCGCTACTTTGTGGTCCTTGAAGCCATTGACCGCCTGGCGGAACCTGATATTGAGGTAAAGCTTACGCCTCAGGATAGAGGTTTGGCGCTGCTTGACAGGTGCAGGGCGATCCGGACCCTGGTGGACCTGATCGATGAGTTTTCAATTTTTGGAGCCATGATCGTGGTGGAGAATCTGCCTCGCCCTGATAGCGCGCATCAGTTTTCTCACGTCTCTCCACACCTATCCGCCGATCTTGCGCGCTTCAGAACTATGTCCCTGCAGGCCTTTACCTGGGGTGATGCGGAGGCGTTTTTAGCTCAGGAGCCGGAGCAGTTCGGTGCTGACTGGGCCCAAAAGTTTAAAGCCCTGGGC
>JALYVR010000778.1 GCA_030853145.1 Chloroflexota bacterium
GTTGAAGGTGGAGCAGCTCGGTGCTTTCGTTCTCGTGTTTCTGCTTACTTATGCGGCCGGCTGGGCCACACTTTCGGCTTCGACGGCGACCTGTCCGTCGCGCACAACTAAGTGCGCGGTCTGCCCGGAGGCCAGCATGCCCACGAGCAGGGCGTCGGCCAGGGCGTCATCGACGTGGGTCTGGATGGCCCGGCGCAGCGGGCGCGCACCGTACTCTTCGTCGAAACCCTCGCGTAGCAGCAGGTCTCGCACTTCGTCGCTGACAACCAGCTCGATGGCCTGGTCGCTCAGCCTTGTGCGCACCTGGGCTAGCAGCAGGTCGACGATGCTGTAGAGTTCTGTCTTGCCCAGCGAATGGAAGACCACGATCTGGTCGATGCGGTTGATGAACTCCGGCCGGAAGATCCTCTTCAGACCCTCCATAGCCTTGGAGCGCATGGCTTCGTGCTGCTCATCGCGCACATCCTCGGCCTTGACCTGCATGAAACCGATGCGCGCGGCGCGCTTGAGTTCGGCGCTGCCGGCGTTGCTGGTCATGATCACGACAGTATTCTTAAAGTCTACCGTGCGCCCCTGGCCATCGGTCAGGCGACCATCGTCCATGATCTGCAACAGGGAGTTGAAGACCTCTGGGTGAGCCTTCTCGACCTCGTCCAGCAGGATCACGCTGTACGGGCGGCGGCGTACCTGCTCGGTCAACTGGCCGCCCTCGTCGTAGCCGACATATCCGGGCGGGCTGCCAAACAGGCGCGAGACCGTGTGCGACTCCATGTACTCCGACATGTCAAGCCGGATCAGATGCTCTTCGCCGCCAAAGAGTTCGGCCGCCAGGGCCTTGGCCAGCTCCGTCTTGCCGACGCCGGTGGGTCCAAGGAACAGGAACGAACCAATGGGACGCTTGGGATCTTTCAGGCCCGCGCGCGAGCGGCGAATGGCACGTGCTACGGCACTGATAGCTTCGTTCTGTCCAACGACCCGCTTGCGCAGATCCTCTTCCAGGCCGCGCAGGTTCTGGCGCTCGCTCTCCAGCATCTGGCTGACAGGCACACCGGTCCAGCCCTCCACCACCTGTGCCACATGCTCAGGGGTGAGGATCAACTGGATCGAGCCACCATCCTGGGCGCGGGCCTTCTCCAGCTTGTCCTGCGCCAGCAGCTCCTGTTGGCGCAGCAGGGCGGCGCGCTCGTAGTCCTCGGCGTTGGCGGCGGCCTCCTTCTTGTTCTGGAGATCGGCCAGCTCTCTCTCCAGTTCGGCGGTCAGGTCGGGGCTGATAATGCCCTTCTCCAACGCCTCCAGGCGCAGAGCTGACGCTGACTCGTCCATCACGTCGATGGCCTTGTCAGGTAGGAAGCGATCGTTGATGTAGCGATCTGAGAGCTTCACGGCCGCCTCGATAGCCTCGTCGGTGATGCTGACGCCGTGATGTGCCTCATAGTTGGGCCGCACGATGTGCAGCATCTCGATGGCCTCTTCAGGCGATGGCTCGTCGACCATGATCGGCTGGAAACGTCGCTCCAGGGCCGCATCCTTCTCGACGTGCTTGCGGTATTCGTCGAGCGTGGTGGCGCCGATGCAGCGCAGTTCGCCGCGCGCCAGCGCAGGCTTAAGCATATCGGCGGCGCCTACAGCTCCCTCGGCGGCGCCCGCGCCCACAACCGTGTGCAACTCGTCAATGAAGACGATCACTTCTGGCGCCTGGCGCAGCTCTTCAAGAATGGACTTGATGCGCTGCTCGAACTGGCCCCGGAACATGGCGCCGGCAACTATGCCGCCGATGTTCAAGGAGACGATACGCTTGCCGCGCAACGTGGCAGGCACATCGCCCGCGTGGATACGCCGGGCCAATCCCTCTACAATAGCCGTCTTGCCAACACCCGGCTCACCGATGAGCACCGGGTTGTTCTTCTGACGGCGACCCAGAACTGTAATCAAGCGCCGCAACTCGCGCTGGCGGCCCGCTGCAGGATCAATCTTGCCCTCGGCTACCTCGGCGGTGAGGTCCCGACCGTACTGGTCAAGGGTGGGCGTTTTACTATCGTTAGCTTGCCGCTGAGCGGTGGCTGTGGTGCGACCGCCGGCAGCAGTATTGTTGGCAGGATTGAAACCAAAGGGAGCACCGGGCATGCCTTGCCCGTTTAATCCGTTCAAACCACCCGTCTGCTCCATCGCCGTGCTCATTAGCTCTTCGATGCACGATTGGCACAGCAAGTGCTGCTCGCGCCGTCCATCGACGATCTGCTCAACACGCACACGGGCGGGGTTCTTTTGACAACGTTCACACTTCATGGCATGCTCCTCAATCTATGAGAGACGCTTTATCATCACGCCTCCGCAAAATCTGGCAATCTTCTTTAGAGATTGCCAGAATTATAACACAGGATTCTGGTTCTGTCTAGCACTCTTCAAAGTTGACTGCTAATTACTTACTATAACGCCCTCTAGACAGGGATTATTCCCATCACATTCCATATATTCTTCGTAGCGGCGCAATTGCTCACCATGAGTTACCCCCCCCCGAATTTTTCGAACGGGCGTTCGAGAGCCGTTCGATCCCCTTCTCAAGCGGGGTTGCAAGGGGCTGCAAGCCCTTTGCCGGGGGGGGCGGGGTGTCCCCGCCGCAGGCGGCGAAGAAAAGGGGGAAAAGCGGTTTT
>JALYVR010000779.1 GCA_030853145.1 Chloroflexota bacterium
ATTGCGGACCTCACTGATCCAGTATTCGGCCTGCCAGGGTTTGTTGCGCTCGATACACGATCGGGCGTGGAAGACGTGGTGCCAGCTAAGCCCGATGATGTGCTTGGTATCTGGCGGTGGCGTGGCTTTTAACTGCTGAGCGCTGCCAAAGAGGGTGTGGAAGTGTGGGCCGCGTGCGCCGAAATCTCCTTGGGGTGTTACCGATACGTCGATCTCCAGGCCATCGGGTAGGAGGAACACGCGGTAGATACTGGAGCCAGAGAGCAGGTCGAAATGATGGAGCACGCCGAATTCTCGCTCAAGTCCCTGTGTCCAGTCATCAATGACGGTCTCAATCGCATTCCCGGTGGCGATCCCGAAGGTAATGTCGATATCGGACCAGTTGTCCTCCGCTCCAGCCGCCGTAGAGCCGATGAGCGCACCTCCTGTGACTCGTGGGTCGGCCTGCGCCATTTCCAGAACGTAGTTACGCACGTGGTCGCGTTGCTTCGCCGTGAACATATTGATCTCCTGTCTTTTTGTCGCTCAGATATTATCATACTCTACCACCTCCCTTTCCTCGAAAAATCTACTGATGAAAGACTATGCCTTTCCCCGTCCATACGCCCAGGATGTAGCGGTGCGCGTGAACTGATTCACATCGATGGCACGTGATACCAGAGAACACACCTGTGATGAGCAGTCTCCCACAGGTATGTGTGATGATTGGAATCACCCAGGGCGCTCGCATTGTCGGCGGGCAAGGGGAGCCGAAGGGGTGTCCAGCACAGGGCGCCCGCAAGGGGTGCCCCTACATTTCTGTTTGTATGGAGGATGTATTCATGGATGTGATAGACACGGCATCTCGCCATGTGCGTGGCAGGGCCATGGCATATATGTTGGGACTGTTGATCTTGCTGGTCCCGCTGGCTAGCTGTGGGGGTACGTTGCAGGCCCCGGCCGCTGTTCAGTTTACGCCGATCGACCTTGGCATACCGGCCGAGGCTCTCAACTCCCCCATCACAGGGTCAGTGCCGGATGCTACGCCGCTGCATGTCTCTGTGACGTTCAAAATCAACCAGGCGATCCTCAATAAACTCAATAACCAGAAGGTGCAGCCGGGGCAGCCCTCGCACCTGGAGCAGGGAGCGAATCAGCTTGGCATCAGCGATAGCACCTATCAGAAATTCAAGAATTTCTTCGGTATCAAGGGCATTAGCTTAAAACTGAGCAAGATGCGCACTAATCTTACTATCGATGCCAAGGCCAGCACTTTTGGCAAAGTGTTGCAGACAAGCTTTGTGTACCACCAGTATCATGGGCGCAAGTTCTTTGCTCCCAAAACGCCCCCGAAGCTGCCCAAGTTCCTGGCGGACTCTATCGTTGCCATCACGGGGCTTGATGACTTTAGCACGCCGCCACAGCGCACGCCTGTGAAGCAGTCCTATATTCTGCCAGGCTCCGCGAAACGCCCGGCACAGGATTGTAATCCTGATGCTCAGACCCTGTTCCCTAAGCAGGTGGCACACGCTTATCACTATGATGAACTGTGGAACCATGGCTGGCGTGGTGAGAATATGACGGTGAACCTGGTGGAGATCGATGGCTTCTACTCAAGCGATATTCAGAATTACTTCTCCTGCGTGAACTACCACGGTCATGCCACCTATACCGATGTGGATGCATCGCCCACGCAAGCTTTGGGAGAAGCAACGTTGGATATTGAGATGGTAGCCGGGCTGGCCCGTTCCGCCAATATCGCCGTCTATCAGACGGACGGCAATACCAGCGGCGATATTTGGACGCAGGTCAATGATGAACTTCAGCAGATCATCAACGATAACACGAACAATGCCAATGCTGGTAGTGCCGTCAGTATTAGCCTGGGGGCCGCCGAAAGTGAGATCAGTGGCGCCGACAAGTCGGCTATTGACCAGAGCCTCTCGATCCTGACGAAGGCCGAGCATATGACGGTCTTTGTGGCCAGCGGCGACTGCGCGGCCTTCACGGATCGTGTATACCGCAGCCTGTCTGTGAGCTTTCCGGCGAGCGATCCCTGGTCGGTGTCGGTGGGCGGTACGGTGCTCTCGGTTGATGGCAATGGGAACCGCACGAATGAGGTCGTGTGGTCGGATAACTCGACCCCATTTAGCTGCAAGAATAACTGGGGCAGCGGTGGCGGCAATAGTCAGCTTTTCCAGCGCCCTGGCTGGCAGAGCGGCTACAATGTCAATAACCGGTATTCGCGCGGCGCGCGCCAGATCCCCGATGTCTCGGCGGTGGCCTTCGCGCTGGCGGTCTACTTCCAGGGCCAGTGGGCCTCGGTTGGTGGCACGAGCGCGGCGGCGCCCATCTGGGCGGCGGGCCAGATCCTGGTGAATCAGGGCTTGATCGCGCAGGTCCACAAATTTGGCTACTCACCCCAGGAGTTCTACGGCGTGGCCAACAACAGTTCTGGCTTGCGTCCCTACTACGATGTCACGCGTGGCAACAACCTGTACTATCCGGCTACGGCTGGTTGGGACTTCGCCACCGGCTTTGGGACGCCCAGTCTGTGGGATTTCTACCAGTCCCTCGGCCGGCAACTCAGGTAATGATGCCTATCCTGCCGTCCCCGTCCGCGTAGGGATTCGGCTTGCCGCATCCGGATCAGGCATCTCTTGGGG
>JALYVR010000780.1 GCA_030853145.1 Chloroflexota bacterium
CGCTACCCTCGCGCAGGGTGTGTACGGATGGAAAGTGACTGATATCGTGGTCACCCTTACCCACTCGGGCTACAATAGCCATAGGGATGACGGAACGAAGAGCGGTGACTTCAGAAATCTGGTTCCATTGGTGTTGATGGAGGCGCTCTCTCAGGCTGGCACGGATGTCTATGAACCGATCAACCAGTTTGAGCTGAGCGTCCCCGTCCACACAATCAGTACTTCCCTGTTCAAATTGTCGGCGATGGGAGCCGTCTATGAGCCTCCTATCCTGTACCACGACACATTCCTTGTAACGGGTACCCTGCCCGTGGCAGACGCCGAGGAATTCAGAAGAGAACTTCCTTCTTTTACAGAGGGCGAGGGTGTTTTTCTGGTTCAAGAAGTTGGGTTTCGCAAAAAAGAAGGGGAGAGCCCCACAAGAAAGCGCATGGATCATAATCCGTTCAATCGGAAGGAATACTTGCTCCATGTCCACCACGTAGTTTGAGGTGGAGAATCGCGGAGTCACAAATCATTTGGGTGTGTGCGACTCCGCGACGCGCTAATGCTCAGGAGAGGCTGGCTCTGTGAGGTGCATCACCTGTGTGCGCCTCTGGCGTCGCTCTCAGCTTTTTGAGAGCGCCATACGCGTCGTTTATCGCCTCCCGCAGGCGCTTAGCAGAATCAATGAGCGCCGCATCGGTATCGCGCCCAAAGCCCCCCGATTTAAGCAATCCGCCGATCTCCAGGATGGCGGGGCCATGAAAGCCGCCTTCCATCAGCGCCTGGCAGTACAGGGTGAAGTCGATCGCTCCCTGGCCCAGGGGCAGGTGATAGTTGACTTCCGGCAGCGGTGTATCGGCGATATGCAGCATTGTCATGCGTGAAGCCAGGGCCAGGTACGCGGGCAATTGCTCTAGCGTCGCGTGGTTCAGGTCCCAGACGAACCCCAACCCAGGCACTGCCTCCAACAACGTCGCGCATCGCTCTGGCGTCGCGAAGAGGTCGGTACCTGGCTCGTTATGCTCAAATCCGAAAAGAAATCTATGGGTAGCGGCGATAGCCAGCCCCTGGCGAAATTGTGGTATGAGTAGCTCTTCCAGGTTGCGCCGTGCCTCCTCGTCCATAGCCTCTATAGGCACAACGTGAAAATGCGCATGGATGCAGGAGAGCGTGGTAATCGCGGGTAGATTGGCCTGGAGCACATCGATCAGGGTAGTGCCCGAACTGGTCCTTCCTGCCGCGTTGAGCCGGATGACAATCTCCATGACCGCCTTCATATGCGCGGAGGATAACTGGCCGGCGACGGTTTCTAGCGGGTCGCCTAGCTGCTCGGCTGTGAGGCCGGATTCGGGGGCACGAAACTGGATGTATTGCAAGCTCTGGGCGTGCGCGAAGGCGATCTCATTGCGCAGCGGCCGCCAGTTGTTTGGAAACATGCGCGCGTTCATGCCGATAGTAATGCGGTAATGCTGCGCCTGTTCCCCGCGCTCCTGCCGGCGGGCCAGCGCCTGCTCCTGCCGCTCTCGCTGGCGCTGGCGTTTCTCTTCCGCCTTACGCTGGGCCTCCGGGTCTATATTGATCGTATTCATCGCTGTGCCGATGCCTTCGGCCAGCAGTAGTTCCACCGCCTCCACCGCCCGCTCCTCGCTGGCGGCCAGCAGGATACGCTCATCGCCCGCCGGGATGCCCAGAACATAGCGCACAGTATCCATGCTTTTGTGGGTGGGGCGACCGATGCCCACGCGCACGCGCGGGAACTCGTTTGTGTGCAGGTGGCGGATGATGTTTTCGATGCCGTTATGCCCGCCGGCGCTGCCTTGAGGGCGCAGACGCACGATGCCAAGAGGGAGGTCCATCTCATCGTAAATGACAACTATCTCCTCTGGCGACACTTTATACCAGCGCAGCAACTCGCCTACCGCCTCGCCGCTCAAGTTCATGAAGGTCAGCGGCTTCGCTAGCACGACCTTCTCGGCGCCGATGGTGCCGCTGGCCAGGATGGCTCGGCCGCGCTGTTCGCTCCATTTCCAGCCATGCCTGGTCGCGAGCATATCTACCACGCGAAAGCCCACATTGTGACGCGTCTGCGCGTACTGCGAGCCGGGATTGCCCAGTCCAATTAGAAGCTTCATATGTCAACGACCATAAGCCAGGCGCACCGCGAGGTAGTGCGGCAGGCCAGCCTTGATAATTTTTTCCTGTGTCTTCTCAAGCGCGTAGGAGACGCGATAAAACTCGAATCCCTGCTCGCTATCGTAGATCATAAATGCCGCGCGTGGATCGCCGTCGCGTGGCTGTCCAACGCCACCGGGATTGATGATTGCCCGGTATCCCTCGGGGGTCTGCCAGGCGCCCTCAGGTGGCGTGAGCATCTCGTTTGTGACCTGAACCAGGCTCTCGCTCAGACCCAGCAGCGCCAGGAGTTCTTCGATCTCGCTGTTCAACCGGTCCTCAGCATTGAGAATGTCGGTCTCCGAGGTCTTTCCTTCACCTTCATCTAGCTCTGCCATAATAGTGTCATAGTTATCCGGTGCGTCTTCAGCAGGCGCTTCATCGTCGGTTGCAAGCGTCTCGTCTGGTTCTACCAGATCTGTACCTTTGTCTTCTTCAGGGATGAGAGCGATTGGTTCATTCTGTTTCTCTGCGGCTAGCGTG
>JALYVR010000781.1 GCA_030853145.1 Chloroflexota bacterium
CTTCACGCGGTGACGCTGAGCCTGGGGCAATAGGCGCGCCATGGCCTCCCACACTAGTTGTTCCGCCTCCACAGGCTCAATCGCCATCGGCAACTGACCCGACTCGATGCGCGAGAGTTCCAGCAGGTCCGCCACCAGACCCGAAAGGTAATGCACCTCCACCTCAATCTTCTCGACAAAGGTCTGCGCCTTATCGGGATCGGTATCTATCGCGTCCTCTAGCGTCTCCGTCAGCAAGCGAATAGAGGCCAGGGGCGTACGGAGTTCATGGGAGACGTTGGCGATGAAATCGCGCCGCACACGCTCCAGGCGGCGCAGTTCGGAGAGATCCTCGATGGCCATCGCAAAATAGCGGTAGTGCGGCACCGGCTGCTCCATGAGCGCCCCCTGGTCTGGCTCGCTCTTCTCTGAATTAACAGGCGACCTGTGTTCAAGGGGAGTGACTGAGATCTTCCAGGTGGGTCCACGCGCTTCGTTATCGTGCTCCCCGTAACGCGGGCTGTCCGTCTGAATGCTCTCGCGCACAAGCTGGATGATCGCCGGGTCAGGCACAAGCTGATCCAGCTTCATGCTCTGCAGCGGTTGTGTGGTCCCAAACAGGGGCGCGACCTGCTGATTATAAGACTGAATGGAGAGCGCGCGATCAATGACCAGTACCGGCCAGGGCATCGCCTCCAGCAGCTTTTGAGAGAAGTAGCGATAATCGATGTGCATTCTTTTGGCCACGTGGGATTCCTACGATTCTGCGGGCGCCGCTGGCTGGGGCTGCGTCTGGGAATGCAGGCGGCCCATACTATAACTATCGATATAGACGCCGCCCCGGAAGACATTACCGCGTTTGCGCCCCTCGATCTCAAAATCGAACGTTTGATAGAGGTGAATCGCGGACTCATTGTCGGCGTACACATCCAGTTCGAGCCGCGACAGGTTCAGCCAGTTATCCGCCAGGTCGATGATAGTGAGCAACAGGAGCCTGCCTACGCCCTGGCCCTGGTGTGCGTCGTGGACGGCCATGGCGATAGCGCCCACATGCCGCTCGCGCCCCTCGCCAATGCTCAGATTGATACTGCCCACGACCTTCTTGTCGATCTCGGCCACAAACACATGGACCCGCTCATCATCCAACCAGCCAGCGATAATCTTCTGCCAGCGGTCAACCGTGGTCGAAGGCAGAAGCGAGGTACCCCAGAGGACGTTGGGCATATGCATCAATTCATAGATATCCTGCGCGTCGGCGAGGCGCAGGGGCCGGATCACGATGCGCGTCTGACTCATGGGCCATACTCTCCCAATAGCTACCAATGATAAAGGGCCACCCGTCTATGGTGGCCCTTCGAGATAGCTCCTCGAACAGGACTCGAACCTGTAACCTACCGGTTAACAGCCGGTCGCTCCACCATTGAGCTATCGAGGAATGTCTGCCCTTACAGCAAGAGTAGTATACAACAGGTGGCACAAATTCGTCAAGACTTTTTGGCGATTTTTCTTGTTTCCGTAGAGGCTTCGGCCTGCCCGCGCCGGATCGCCCCTACGGGTACGGAGATGCCTGGCTTCGGCCAGAGCATCCCAAGGCATCCGTAAGGAACCCCTACATTTCACAGTTACCCTATAACCGTGGCCTCAACCATGCCCTCGCCGAGCACCTCTTCCAGGCGGGCGTGGAGATCGTGGCTGTACTGCATGGTGTTGTTCTGCGGCGTCAGGCGCACCTGCCAGCTTCCGTTGGCGACCAGGATCTCGTAGTGATCGCGACCGGGGCGCTCCTGGATATGGCGGTAGATATCCTGCACCTTCATGATGTCGTTGGAGACCGCTTTCTCGTCGTCGCCGCTGAGGTGCAGCGTCAGCCAGACCAGGTGCTGCTTGCGGTTCATCTCCTCCTCCACCTGGTGCAGCGGCTCGGCGCTAATGCATTGCAGGCTCACCTCGTCGCGAAAGATCTGCACCTCGCCGCGCACGATGATTACTGTATCCTCGACCCACAGCTCCGCCGTCTCCTCGTAGGTGCGCGGGAAGACCGTCACGTTGACCGAGCCATACATGTCCTCCAGCTTGACGACGCACATAGTGTCGCCCTTCTTGGTGGTGATGCGCCGCGCCTCGGTGATCGTGCCGCCCAGGGTGACCTTCTGCTTGGCCAGCTCTTCGGTCACGGCGGCCATGGTGTGGGTGGTGCGCTCCTTGAGCAGGTCGCTCAGGTAGGAGAGGGGGTGCTTGGAGATATAGACCCCCATCAGTTCCTTTTCCCAGGCCAGCAATTGCTTGCGCGGGATCTCCTCGTTTTTGGAGTTGAGGGCAAATTCAAAGGCGTTGTCCACCTGCGCCAGCTCGCCAAAGAGGCTCACCATGCCGCGCTCTTTGGCGGCGCGCTCGCTTTTGCCGAACTGCATCGCGCGCTCCACCGAGTCGAGCAGTTGGTGCCGCTTCCCAGGGGCAGGGGCCAGCGAGTCCAACGCGCCCACTTTGATCAGCGTCTCGATGGCACCCTTACCCACGAAGCGCGGATCGACGCGCGTACAGAAGTCGGCCAGCGAGGTGAAGGGGCCACCCTCCTGGCGCGCGCGGATGATTTCGCCGATGGGGCCTTCGCCGATGCCCTTGATGGCCAGCAGGCCGAAGCGCACGCCCTGGTTC
>JALYVR010000782.1:0-976 GCA_030853145.1 Chloroflexota bacterium
GCCATTAGGTGAGCGGGCTTGTAAACGGCGCCCCTACCTCTCCTTCTCGGACAGATTGCTCTCTATAGAGGGTGCTGGTCTAAAGTTCGAATAAAAGGGAAGCTAACAGTCATTATGGAAAAGCCATTGCTGACCATTGTGAACGGCCTGCCCGGTGTTGGAAAGACCACATTGGCGAGACGGCTTGCAGCAGATGTGCCGCTCCCGGTATTCTCAAGGGATGGTCTCTATGAGACCCTCTACGATGCGCTGGAATGCCACAGTAATGGGCTGCCTCCTTTGCTAGGCTCTGCAACGTTTGCCCTTCTCTACTCCGTCGTCAGTTCCGTGCTAGCGGCAGGCCAATCGGTGATCGTTGAGGGATTTTTTGGGCGCCCCGAATTACGTACTGCTGAGTTCCTTTACCTGCAACGTATGTATGATTTTGAAGTCCTTCAAATTCTGTGCCAGGCAGAGGGAACAGTCCTCCTGGAGCGCTTCCTGGCACGCGTGGATACTGCTACACGACACGCTGGTCATTCTGACCTGCAATGGCTTGAACAAAACAAAGAGCGACTCTTGCAAGGACATCTTGCCCCTCTTGCGCTTGGTGGTCAGCTTGTTGAAATCGACACCACTACCCCTGACAGTTTTGAGTATGCTGGTCTTCTCCAACGAGTTCGTGCAGCTCTCGATAAGCCCTGACATAGTTCTCAGCTTCCTGGTACTCCACTGAATCTTCTTGTATACTGTAGAGAAGCACATTCATTGAAACGCGTCTCACTCTTTCCATGCAAGGAGAGGACTGATCATCATGGATTTCGAACTTTCTGAAGAGCATCAACTTGCCTATGAGAGCGCCTTTGCTTTCGCGCGCGACGAGATTCGGCCGCATAATACCGAGATTGAGCGCAGCGACGACTTCCCGCCCTGGCTGTGGAAGCGGCTGGCCGAGCAGGGCTATACGGGGGTCGCCGTTCCCGAAGAGTATGGTGGC
>JALYVR010000782.1:986-2632 GCA_030853145.1 Chloroflexota bacterium
GGCGTGCCAATGGCGCGATCGCCATGTCGTTTGGCGCGCACCTCAATCTCTGTACGCACAACATCCTGCGTAACGGCAGCGAGGAACAGAAGCGCAAGTATCTACCAAAGCTCACCGCCGCCGAGATGATCAGTGGATTAGCCCTCACCGAGCCGAACGCAGGCTCTGATGCTATGGGCATTCAGACCACGGCGCGCCAGACCGACGGCGGCTACCTGCTCAACGGCACCAAGGTATTTATCACGAATGGGCCGATAGCCGACCTGCTGATCGTCTATGCCAAGACGCGCCCGGAGGCCGGCAGCCGGGGCATCACCGCCTTCATCTTCGAGACAAAGACCCCCGGCTATCACGTGGCGCGCAAAATCGAGAAGGTGGGCATGCATGGCTCGCCCACGGGCGAACTGGTCTTCGAGGACGCCTTTGTGCCGGAGGAGAATGTGCTGGGCAAGGTCAACGAGGGCTACAAGGTAGTGATGAGCGGGCTTGACCTGGAGCGCGCCTTCTTCGCGGTCAGCAGCGTGGGCGGCATCGAGGCGGCGCTGGATGTCTCGCTCAAGTACTCTAAGGAGCGCACACAGTTTGGGCAGCCCATCGCCAACTTCCAGTTGATCCAGGCCAAGCTTGCCGACATGTATACCGACCTGGAGGCCGCGCGCCTGATGGCACACCGCTGCATGTGGCTGGCGCAGCAGGGCATTCGTGTCAGCAAGGAGGCGGCGGCCGCGCTGCTGTTCACGGGCCGTGCCGCGTCGCGCGCGGCCAACGAGGCCATGCAGATCCACGGCGGCTGGGGCTATACCACCGACTTCGAGGTTGAGCGTATGTGGCGCAATGCGCGCCTGGGCGAGATCGGCGCCGGTACCAACGAGATTCGCCAGTTGCTGATCGCCAGGGAATTGCTGGGGATGAGGTAGGTGCCGATGAAATCAGTTCGTATAGCCGGGGGTCTGGGCTTCTATGGCGACTCCTGGCGGCCGATTAAGGCCAGCATCGAGCGCGGCCAGGTGCAGTATGTGGCCTCCGATCACCTGGCGGAACTGACGCTGGCGATCCTGCAGAAGGACCGCCAGCGCGATCCCTCCCTGGGCTACACGCGCGACCTCGTGCCCATGCTCGCTGAGCTACTTCCTATAGCTATACCACGCGGCGTCAAGTTTATTTTGAACGCGGGCGGGCTGAACCCACTGGCGGCCCGCGAGGTGCTGCTGGCAGCCCTCAAGACGTTTGGTCTGAAGTTAAGGGTGGGCGTGGTGCTCGGCGACTCTGTACTGGAGCGGCTTGATGCGTTGCAGGAGGCGGGTGTCTCGCTGGCGCACATGGATACGGGCGCGGATATCACTACCGTGCGCGAGCGCCTGCTGTTTGCCAGTGCGTACCTGGGTGCGCGGCCGCTGGTGGAGGCGCTGGACGCGGGCGCGGATATCGTGCTGACGGGACGGGTGGCTGACGCGGCGCTCTTCCTGGCGCCGATGGTGCATGAACTTGGCTGGCGCTGGGACGAGTGGGATAAGCTGGCTCAGGGCATCGTCGTTGGTCACCTGCTGGAGTGCAGCGGGCAGGCCACCGGGGGCAACTTCGGCGGCGATTGGCGCGCCATCCCCGACCTGGCGCATATCGGCTACCCCATTGCCGAGGTGTGGGAG
>JALYVR010000783.1 GCA_030853145.1 Chloroflexota bacterium
CCCCGCGATCCAGTTCTACCTGCGCAATGGGCTAGAAGTCTGGAGCATCCACCAGCACTTCTATCCCCCCGGCTCTGTAGACCACGAAGTGGCTGTCTTCATGGGCAAGAAGCTGCGGTCTACACCGTAAGGAGGGATTCGACATACGATTGATATAGAAGAGGTAGGGGCGCCGTTTACAAGCCCCTACCTCTTCTAATGCCCATTATCGCACCCCCTACGCTAACGAACGACATCGCGTGCCATCCGACACGATTAGCCTTTACACGGCGGCCTTCTCTTCGATTTTGCGGAAGAGCGGTTCGGGGGTGGGCAGCGTGATCCCTGCCGGCACGGTGGCTGGGCGCCAGAATGTTGTGTTCACATCGCCCTCGAATCCCAGGTAGGCGTGCAGTTTCTGGGAGGAGAAGGGCAGGTAGGGGCAGAAGAGCAGGTGCAGCCCGCTGAGTACCTGGAGCATCACATAGAGGGATGTGCCGGCTGCCGCGCGATCCACCTTGATTTGTTTCCAAGGCGCCTGCTCATCCAGGTAGCGGTTGGCGGCACGCGCGACGCTCATGGCCGCGTTCAGCCCATCTTTGAAGTGGCAGTTGCGGATGTTATGCCCCACGACCTCGAAACCCGCCTCTACCTGGGCCAGCACCTCGCGGTCCGCCTCGCGCAGGTCGCCCGGCTCTGGCACCACGCCGCCGAAGCGGCTCTGCAAGAAGGTCAGCGTACGGTGAACGGCATTGCCATAGGCAGCCACCAGTTCGTCGTTGTTGCGCCGGATCAGCTCATCGAAGGTGAAATCGGTGTCGCGGCCCTCTGGCGCGGTTCCCGAGAGGTAGTAGCGCAGCGTATCGGGGCTATAGAGGTCCAACACATCGCTCGTCCAGATGGCGTTGCCCCGGCTGCTCGACGCCTTGCTGCCGCTCATGGTCATAAACTCGTTGGCGGGCACATCGTACGGCAGGTTGCGATTGCCGTAGCCGATGAGCATAGCGGGCCAGATGATGGTGTGGAATGGGATGTTGTCCTTGCCGATAAAGTAGTATGGCTTGACTGGTGGCTCGGCCTGGCCGGGCACCCACCAGGTCTTCCACGCTTCCGGTGTGCCCTGGCGCTCTGCCCACTCGACGCTTGCCGAGAAGTAGCCGATGACCGCGTCGAACCAGACATAGATGCGCTTGTCCTCGTAGCCCTCCAACGGGATCGGCACGCCCCAGTCGAGGTCGCGCGTGATGGCGCGGGGCCGCAGTCCCTCTTTGAGCCAGTTCATGGTGAAGGCCAGCACGTTCGCGCGCCAGTGGTCTTTGCCCTGCGATAGCCATTGCATGAGCGGCTCCTGGAGTTTGGGCAGGTCCAGGAAAAAGTGTTCTGTGTCGCGGATCTCCAGCGTGCTATCCTTGCTGCCACAGAGGCGGCAGCGCGCGGCGATCAGGTCCACCGGGTCGAGCACGCGGCCGCAATTGTCGCATTGATCGCCACGCGCCGAGGTGTAGCCGCAGTGTGGGCAGGTGCCTTCGACATAGCGATCAGGTAAGAAGCGGCGATCCGTGGGACAATACGGTGACTGCATCGTATCTTTAAAGATATAGCCCTTATCGTAGAGCGTGAGGAAGAAGTCCTGCGTGATGCGGTAGTGGTTCTCGGTCCCAGTCTCCGTGTAGAGGTCCCAGGAGATACCCAGCCTCTCCCAGACATCGCAAATCTGCTGGTGGTAGCGGGCCACGAATGCGCGCGGGCTGATGCCCTCGCGGTCGGCATCAACAAGGATGGGTGTGCCGTGCTCGTCGCTGCCGGAGACCATCAGCACATGGTTTCCAGCCATGCGGTGATAGCGGGCAAAAGTATCCGCCGGGAGATATGCCCCCACGACCTGCCCGACATGCGTGGAGCTTTTCGCGTATGGCCATGCCACACACACAAGTATATGCTCGTTCATTTGCTTTCAATTCCTCGCAAAAATCTGTAGCGCGTGGCCTGCCCTTACGGATACACCCATCGCTTCCTGCCACCTCTGTTTACATGCCGATATAGCGCGCGTAGAGGGAGCGCGCGACCATTTCATCGTCGGTTCCCTTGATGATGGCGCGCGCGTCAGGAAAAATGGTCAGTTCATACTCATCGACGACGAAGCGCAGCAGGAACTCGTTGCGCTGTACCTGGCCTACCGCCTGTAGCCTCTCGCCCAACTCCGCCAGGTTCAGCCTGGCCCCGCGTCCTCCACTGCGCACCTGCACCGCGTTACGCCCGCAGAGGGTGGCGCTGCTGCCGGCCCCGCTGAGCGAGTCGAGGAACGCATACTGGTGCTGCCCGCAGGTCGGGCAATCAGGCTGGCGCGGGAGTTCCAGGCGCTCAAAGGTGTTCTGCCACAGGTCTATCCAGAGCATCGCGCGGCTGAGCTTCTCGCTCTTCAGCAGGATCTTGAGCGCCTCCGTTGAGGCAATGCCACTGATGGCGCCCACGATGCCATTGAGCACGCCGGCGGTATCGCAGGTGGGCGAGCTGCCCGGCTCTGGCATCTCAGGGAAGACACAGCGCAGGCAGGGCGTGTCACCGGGTATGATGTTCATGGTGACGCCGTAGGATGCGATGACGCCGCTGTAAATCCAGGGTCGCTGGTGCTTCACACAGGTATCGTTG
>JALYVR010000124.1 GCA_030853145.1 Chloroflexota bacterium
TTACAAGCGAACGGAGGTGCGTTCTCTCGCCAGCTCTCACGTCTGGCAAGAGAACACAATAAATATGAAACTACTTCTGGTACGCCACGGGGCGACCCCTAACAACCTTCAAGAGCGCTATACCGGCCAGGCCGATGTGGAGCTGAGCACGCTGGGCGAGCAGCAGGCGCTAGCAGTGGGCGAACGCCTGGCGCATCAAACGCTGGATACCATTGTCGCCTCCGATCTCAAGCGCGCGCGAGACACCGCGCAGGCCATCGCTGCTCACCACGCTCTTCCTGTGCTGGAAGACCCCAACCTGCGCGAAATCGCGCTTGGCTCCTGGGAGGGAGCCACGTTCGCCGAGGTCGCCGCGCGCGATGCGGCATTAGTGAGTCGCTGGCTGGCGGATGCATCTGACTGCGCGCCACCCGGAGGCGAGACGGCCACGCAGGTGCGCGAGCGTATCGTCGTGGCGCTTGGCTCCTGGCAGGTGCGCTACCCGGCGGGGACCGTCCTATGGGTGACACATGGCGGCTTCACCGGCATCCTCCTCTGTCATGTGCTGGGCATGGATCTCAGCCGACGGCGACAGTTTCGTGGCGATAATGCCTCTATCACGGAACTCGATCTCGGCGAGACCTTGCCCCGGCTGCTGTGCTTCAATGAGACCGCGCACCTGCGCCACCCCACCCATGTACAAACATCGCATACAACCCATTCCGCGTAGGAGCCAGGGAGTTGTGGCAGAGTCGCCACCCTCACTGGCTCATCTGCACAGGCAATGCGTTATGAGTTGTGCTGCCGTTTCAGCAGTATAAGCAGTGACATCTTGAGCACGCCAGGCAATAAAACCATCGGGACGAACCAGAACGGCTCCTGAACTGCTTATCCCATAGCTCGAAAGGAAGGTGGAATGGGCATCGCTATACTTCTGATCTGGCCCAATGGTGTATACATCCACGGCTATGCCGAACCTGCTTTCCGCATCTGTAAACAGCTCATGCCACCTCTGCCCAGCGGAACCGGTGAGTAAGACCGGGTTCCTTTCATACAGATCGAGGATGGAAATCTGCTGATCATTGTGCAGCAACCACACATGGGGAGCACGAGTTCCAGGAGATCCTGACGGTTCGTTTTCAAAGAGCACATCATCATGCTTATCCTCAGAGATCACACTTGCTGAACGATACCGGTAGCCAGAGATCACACTGAACCCTGTCGGCGGGGGCGTCTGTGGACTTTTACGGACGCGGAGCAGCATCTCCTCAGCGCTCTGCATGATAGCGTCTCTCTGTTCGAGATGGGGCAGACGATAGGCATATAAAGTAGTGGAAAGCCCCACAGCGAGGTCAGCTACGGGCTGTCGTTCCTGGCCATAGGTCGCCAGAAGATCAGCATTGGCCTTGTCTTTGAGGACGAAGGCCAGTTTCCAGGCCAGGTTATGGGCATCGGCAATGCCGGTATTGGCGCCAAAGGCCCCCATCGTCGACATCACATGCGCCGCGTCACCGACAAGAAAGATGCGTTCTTGTTGATAGCGCTCCGTGACGCGTGAAGCGAGTTCCCAGGGAAGCGTACTGATGATCTCGACGGGCTGATCGGGACTGCCAATAGCGGCGTGGATGAGTTCAAGGGCCCGTGCCTCTGAGATAGCCTCAGAACGTTCACCAGGCTTTGGTTTGACACTGGCAAATAATGCCCAACGGTCCTGGGACTGCCCGATGATGCCATCAACACTGTCATTATTGACAAAACAGAGTGTCAGCTTCCGTCCGTGCAGCACCTCACTGAGATCTGTGTGAAACAATATGCTCACCCATTGTCCCAGCTTGCCATAGCCATACGACCCGATACCAAGTTGCTGCCTGATGGAACTTCTATTTCCATCCGCCGCAACCAGGTACTGCGCATGGATACGACGCTCCTGGCCCGTCGCCCGTTCACGAATCTGTGCGCGAATGCCTCCACTAACCTGTTCAAAATGTACCAATTCTGTTCCGAAGCGGATATCACTGCCTGACGCGGTCGCTCGCCTCCGCAGTAGCGGCTCCAGCTTATCCTGTCCAATCATCGCTGTGCGGGTCGGACTGGCAAATGGATTGCTGTAACTGGCCTGCTGGTGCGCTACGGATTCAGCGGTATCGAGCACTTTCCCCAACAAGCTTTCTACACGCAGGCCCATCTCGCCAAGTTGTTCTGGCGGCGTTTCTTGTTCAAAGATGGCAGACTCCAGGCCAACCTGGCGAAATAGTTCCATACTTCGTGCGTTCATCGCACCCGCGCGGGGATGGATGGATGTCGTGGCATGCCGCTCAACAAGTAATGCTGGAATGCCATGCCACGCCAGGAAGAGCGCCATCGAAAGACCAACGATGCTCCCGCCGGCAATAAGCACAGGCACTTCCTCATCATATCCTCTAGAAATCTCAGTCGTCATATTTCCTCCAAACAGAGTTGTCTATGATCTCTCGTCTGAAGGGATAGGATAGCGTGCAGGAGGGTGAAAGCGCATCACCATCTCTCGTGATTTTTCGCGTCCTCAGGAGAAGAGACGGAGATCTTGAACGACGACGCGTGCTTCCCGGCGACTATGCACATTGAGCTTGCGATAGATGCTGCTCACTTGCGTTTTCACGGTATTAACAGAAACGGAAAGCTCACGCGCAATCTCTGGATAGGAAAGCTCAGCAACAATGAGGCGCAACACCCGCTGTTCCTGTCGAGAAAGGGGTTCCAGCCCCACCAGCACCCGGCGCGGAGCTTCTTGATCTGGCCCAAAGGCCTGTAGGATGGTCTGGCGATAGCGCAGGAGAGAAACGTCTTCGCTCTGCGCTCGCTTCATACGTAGCAGCGCCGCTATCTCCCTGCCTTCATCGAGAAAAGCACGCAGATACCCTTCGGTGTGGGCAAACAAGAGCACATTGTCCAGTGTTTGACAGGCAGCCTGTTCCTGCTTCTCTGCCAGAAGCAGCCTTGCCAGAAGCAGATGGACTTCTAGCAGCATGCGCTCATGTTGCCCCTTCTGGGTCGCCTCCTGCAACTGTGCCAGTTCCTCATGAGCCTGGCGATACTTCTTCTGAGCCAGGAACACTCGTAGCTGAAACAATTTTTTGCGTTCTCGTAGATGTGGGTACGCGCTCCCTTCGGGTATGATCAGGGTATTGAGGCGCTGCTGAACAGTCGTCACATCCCCGTCCGCAAGCCAATAGTGCATCTGAGCAAGCTGAATTTCGGCGGTTATGTTTGGATAAGCAGAGCACTGCGCGAGCAAAGAGGTAAGGCGCTGCTGGATGAGCTTTTTTTGTCCCTGGAGAAAGCAGATCTGGATCAGGACGAATGTTGAGCGCACCAACAATCTTTGATTCCCCATCTGCTCACTCATATCCCAGGCCTCTTGAGCCGCCCGTTCGGCTGTCTCCAGATCATTCCATTCATACGAGAGCTGTGCCAGCCCAATCAACGCCGGAATGAGATCCTCACGATCCCCAACTTCCCTGGCTTCATGCACAACGCGACGATAACAGGCAGCAGCGAGATGTAATGCCCCTTGCTCGAAATAGACCGTTGCCAGAAGCAGCGTGCAGCTCCGTGCTCCATGAGGATGATGCAGGTCCATCCAGATGGCAAGCGCCTCCTGTAACAACGCTTTGGCCTGGCTGAGTTGCCCATAGGACAATGCCTCTGATCCTAAGAGGTTAAGGCAGACCCCCCTCCAGTGTTGAGAGGCCATTGGTAACCAGGATAACGCCTGCCTGGCATACCCGCATATGTGTTCTTGCGCACCCTGCCGTAGAGCGAGGTAGGCCCGAAATGCGTAGACCTCGCCGAGCCGGGCTTGATTACCTTCCGTACGCCAACGTGTCTCTGCCATCTGTAAGAGCGCGTCCATCTGTGCAAGCATCCTGGATGGTGGCTGCTCTGGTACAACGCTCAACGAGAGGACTTGAGCATTGTACAGGCAAAGAAGCGGGTACTGGGAGAGAATATCCGTGGGGAGATGTTGCAGCCAGCGTCGCAACGTCGAGAACTCCTGCATATCCTCGAAGCCACGCCGTGCCAGGTAGCGCTCGATCATGGTTGCCGCATAGCCTATCTCCTGCGATTGCAAGGCCAGCTCGATGGCTTCCGTGAGCAGCCCTTCCTGCTCATACCAAAGACTTGCCCGGAGCAATACCGTGCGGATGCTCTCCTCATCTAATCGTCGCCTGGCCTCTGCGCGCATAGCTTCCGCAAACAAGGTCTGATAACGATACCACTGGCAAGAGTCATCCAGACGCTCCAGGAACAATCCAGCCCGCTCCATCGACCTCAGTACGGTTGTACTATTCCGCTTGCCGGTTATAGCATCGCACAGAGCGGCGGTCAGGCGACTGAGCAAACACGTACGCAGCAGAAAGCGTTGTTGCGAGATAGTTTGAGTATTGAGTACTTCCTCAATAAAATAATCGTGTAAAGGACGATGTCCGCTCACAAAGCCTGTCAGGTGCTGCTTCATCTTTTCGGCGGTTGGTGCTCGTTGGAGCGAAAACGCTAACAGACGAAGTCCAGTAGCCCACCCCTCCAGCAAGGCATCAACCTGCTCAATACCCTCTGCGAACTGGAGCAAAGGCAAGCATTGTTGAAAAAAAACTACCGTCTCTTCCTGAGAAAAACGCAGATCATGGGCATCTATCTCGTTTACCGCTCCGCGAGCGCGGAGCCGCGCGAGAGGAAAAGCCGGATCACTGCGGGTAATAAGCACAAGATGTACAGAAGGAGGGAGATGCTCAAGAAAAAAGGCCAGTGTCTGGTGAATATGCGAGGAAGTAATCGCCTGGTAATCGTCCAGAATGAGTAGTCCTTCGCAGGCTGATTGAGCCAGATCGTTGAGAAAATGAGCGAGGGCCGCTTCGAGCAATGGCGTCTCAGGTGGGAACGATGACAGGGCGGCAAGCTGGCGCAATACTGGCTGTTCGCAGCCCGGCTGAAATACCTTGCAGGCAGTGATCACATACCACCAGAAACGCACGAGATCGTTATCATTTTTTTCGAGCGCGACCCAGGCAACCGGCGAAAAATGCTCCCGCTCCGCCTTCCGTGTTACTATCCATTGAGCAACCAGCATGGTTTTTCCATAGCCAGCGGGCGCTGTAAGCAGGGTAAGAGGCCGTTGCCTACCAACGTCAAGGAGAGCAAGCAAGCGTTCGCGCCGTACCAACGAAGCAGAGACAGGGGGAAGTTGAAACTTCGGAAGAGGCAAAGGAAAGGCGAGTTGGGTTTCTTGAAACGCTCTCTCGATCACTTCTAAACGCGCCGGCACAACCTCAACGCTTCTGCCCACATAGCGCTTCACGATCCGTTTTCCTTGACGTTGATAGGCATACCAGTAGCCCTCGCCATTCTTTTTTCGTGTTTCTTTGAGCAGATTAAAATGGCTATTGTGCCCGCAGAAAGAAAAAGACCTGTGCGTGGCCAACCAGTTAAACCAGGGCGTACCATGAGCTTGAAGCAAAAGGCGACCATCATCATAGAGTTCATACAGACCGCGCTCTTCTGACCAGGCAAGCGTGAATCTGGCAGGTTTTGGCATAACCCTCCTGACAGTATTTTTGTTCCCCAAAACATCTTATAGGTGAGTATATACCCTGTTCTGAAGAAAAACAAGCGCTCGTCAGGTGGCTTTGGGTAACAAGCAGAGCGGGATTGCAAAGAGCGCGGCCCTTGGCCGGGGCATGAGTGCCCTCCACAAAAATCTCTTTTTCCTCTCTTGTGCGCCGCCGTAGGCGGCAAACCTGACTTTGCAACAACCCTGTAAAGGTCTGCGTCTTGACAAGCTCGCTGCTGGCGGTCAAAATAGCATACATGCGCGTTCTATACCGGAAAGGCCTCACCTGACATGACTATGCTGGCAGCGATGTTTTATGCCCCCATGGATGTACGCATGGAGCAGCGCCCTATCCCTCAGACGGGGCCGGGAGAAGTCCTCCTCAAGGTAGCGGCGGCTACTACCTGCGGTACTGATGTGAAAACCTATCGTCGGGGCCATCCTCTGCTGTTTCGCCAGACGCCTGCCGGCTTCGGTCACGAAGTTGCCGGGTATGTCGCACAGACCGGTTCAGGGGTCACACAGTGCCGCGAGGGCGATGCCGTTGTGGTGGCCAATTCGGCTCCCTGCCTGCGTTGCTACTATTGCCGGCGCGGGAGATTCAGCCTGTGCGAAGATCTGCTCTTGCTCAACGGGGCCTATGCCGAGTACCTGCTGGTCCCTGAGCGTATCGTGCGCCAGAACCTGTACCTGCTGCCACCTGGAGCCTCATTGGTGGCGGCGGCGCTCAGCGAGCCGCTGGCCTGCGCGCTACACGGAGTCGCTGCCTGCGAGATCGCCCCCGGCGATACCGTCGCGATCATTGGCGCCGGACCGCTGGGACTGCTGCTCGTGGCGGCGGCACGGCTGCAAGGGGCGCGCGTGATCGTGCTGGGGCATGGCAGCGAACGGCTGGCCCTCGCCCGCCACTTTGGCGCGAATGTCGTGCTTGATACCGCCGCGATGTCGCCCCCTGAAAAGCGTGCGGCGCTGTTGCGGGAGACCGAGGAGCAGCGCGGGGCCGACATCGTGATTGAGGCCGTCGGCACGCCGGAGACCTGGGAGAGCGCGACGACCATAGTGCGCCCCGGCGGCCTGGTCAACTTCTTCGGCGGCTGCCCCTCTGGCTCACACGTGACTCTGGAGACGCGCCCGCTCCATTACGCGGAACTGACCCTCAAGGGCGTCTTCCACCACACCCCCGCCTACTTCGCCCAGGCGCTCGATCTGATCACGACGCGGCAGGTCGATGTCGAGGCGCTGATTACTGCCCGTGTCCCGCTGACTGAGACGCTCAAGGTGTTGAAACTGTTACTGGACAAGCAGGGCGTGAAGTATGCTATCTGTCCCGCTATGGATCGCGCTTGACGAAACGTATCGTCGCACCCTGGCGCTGAAAGCCAAGCTTTGCATTCAACGCGAACACCGCCGTGTTGACCGAGTCATTGACGGTCCAGATCTCGCAGTTCCCGTGCGCCTGCGCGTAACGGATACCACACAATTTCAAGAGGCTCGCCACGCCCTTGCCCTGGTACGCGGGGAGGACGCCGGTCATCTCCGTGTCATAATATGCGCCGCTGCGCGTCAAATTGGAGTAGCCTATGAACGCGCCATCATGGACCGCGATGAAGCACGCCTCGGCAATGAACTTCGCAGCCTGCACCTCTTCCTTCTCGAACTGCTCAAGTGATAGAGGTGTCAGTGGTTCGCCGAACGGCACATCTCGCCAGAGCGATCTGTCAAGCGTATAGAGTTTTTTGAGCCGATCGGGATCATATTCGAGTTCCGTGTAGGTCCTTATGTCGATGCCGAGGGCATGCACGCGCTCTTCGAGACTGGCGTACGGCGTAAAATCGAAGCACGAGACATCCAGGCGTGCATCGACGCGTTCCCAGACCCCCACAAATCCCCGCTCTGTGACGAAGCGCACGGCGCGCGGGTGGGCCGCCCACACCTCGGTATACAACTCACGCGGCGCGAGCGGTGCCAGGTGAGCCATGAGCGCATAGTAGAGGCGCGCGCCGACGCCGCGACCCCACATGTCGGGGCGCACGCGAATGTCCAGTTTGAATTTGCCTTCGCGATGCGCCTGCGTGTCGTGGCCAGCGGTTGCCACCCCGATCAGTTGCTCTGCACCCGGCGTGACCTCTTCAGCGACGAAGACGGCACGATAAAACCGCGCGTCGCGTACCTGGTCCTGGTGCGCAAGATCTTCGGCTGTGGTCGGCCACTCTGGACACTCGGCAGTGAGCACGCCAGCTATGCCAGCGTAATCAGCGGGGAAGACGGCGCGGCGAATAGTGAGATGCATGGAACTAGCTCGTGCGGCCTTGGCGCTGGAACTCAGCCTTCACCACCGTGGTACCCACGGCGCGCCCGATGACGACCGGCGTCTCCAGCACATCGGCGGCTGAAGCGCCGATATCGGGTCGCGCGGCGATGACCTTGCGCGCCTCGAACTCTATGCGGCGCGAGCTGCGTCCAATTTTGGTGATGCGCCCCGTGGCCTCCACAAAATCTCCAGCATACACCGGGGCCAGAAACTCAACGCTCTCGTAGCCGACCAGCAAGCCCTCGTCGCCATCGCACATAATTGCCAGCTCGGTTGCTATATCGCCAAAGAGCGAGAGCATATGCGCCCCGTTGACCAGCGTGCCTCCATAATGGGCATCGCTGGCGCTCATACGCACCCGTAGCTTCGAAGTATACTCTTTCGTCTCAGACATAGGTACCGGCCACCCTTTCTTGCCTTGTTCATCCCCCCGCACATGCTAGGAAGGGGGATCTCACAACGATCCGTAGATATAGCCCATACGCTCGCGCGCATAGGCCTGATACAGTATGTAACACAGGATGGTGAAAAGCAAACACGCCACACCTCCACCGCCTATTTTACACTTATAGCACGGATTTGTCTGCTACCATGGATAGAATATACACCATGTTTCGTCACAATTGACAACCAGCCTATATGGAGTTTCGCCCCCACTCATGGTATAATTGCTTACACATCCCTCGCGTCCACTCCTGACATCGGTCTAGCTACAGAAAGGAGGATCTAGCAACACACATCAACCCTCGTATTCCGCACCCACAGCATTTTTCTCCAGTATTCATCCATTATTTGTAAGGAGGACCATGTATGGCAACCACCAACACCACTGAACGACGGGGATACTTCAAAGGCTGGACCCAGAAGAGCGAAGGCGTGATCGCACCTGATGAAAGACTCCCCTGGGGACAGAGCATCTTAGTTGGCTTGCAACACGTGCTGGCCATGTTCGGGTCCACCGTCTTAGGACCCATTTTGATGGGCTTCAACCCCAATACTGCTATCTTCTTTTCCGGCATCGGTACGCTTATTTTCTTCCTCGTTACAGGAGGGAATGTACCAAGTTACCTGGGTTCGAGCTTTTCCTTCATCGCTGTCGTCATCGCAGTCACCGCCTATAGCGGCAAGGGACCCAATCTGCATATTGATGTTGCCTTAGGTGGTATTATTGCCAGCGGAGTTGCCTATCTCATTATTGCTGTTATCGTCTTGTTTGTCGGCTATCGTTGGATTGAGAAATTGATGCCGCCAGCAGTGACCGGCGTTATTGTTGCCGTTATCGGCCTCAACCTGGCGCCGGTAGCCGTTGCAGACGCCAGCAAAACGCCTTTCGATACCTGGATGGCACTGTTCACCCTCCTGGTTCTTGCGCTGGTTGCCGTCTATGCGCCTGGGCCACTACGCCGCCTGCCCATTCTCCTTGGTGGTGTTATTGGTTATCTCGTCTACCTGCTCCTGGCTAACGGCTTCGGCCTGGGTACACCTATCAACCTCTCTCCTGTCGGGAACGCCGCATGGATCGGTCTACCAAGCTTCGCTGCACCAACCTTCCAGGCAAATGCCATGGTGCTGGTTGCGCCGGTGGCCATCATCCTGGTGGCGGAAAATCTGGGACACATCAAGGCCGTGGGCGCGATGACCGGGCGTAACCTGGACCCCTATCTCGGTCGCGCCTTCCTGGGTGATGCCATTGCCACCATCGTCTCAGGCTTTGGTGGTGGACCCGGAGTGACGACATACGCCGAAAATATTGGGGCCATGGCGGTCAGTCGCATCTATTCCACCCTGGTCTTTGTGATCGCCGCTGTTGTGGCCATTCTCCTTGGCTTCTGTCCCAAGTTTGGTGCGTTGATCGGCACCATTCCCATCGGTGTCATTGGTGGACTAGCCTTCGCCCTCTTCGGCCTGATCGCCGCCACTGGTGGGCGCATCTGGGTACAGAGCAGGGTCGATTTCACCAGAAGTCGTAACCTGATTCCTGTAGCCGTTGCGCTCATTATGGGAGCCGGCAACTTCACCATCAACATCGGCAACTTTGCTCTGGGCGGCATCGGTACGGGGACATTCAGCGCTATTATCCTGTACCAGATCCTGCGCGAGCGCGATCCCCAGCCCGAGGAAGCCGTCGTCGCGGATGCGGCCGTGGGCCTCAATCCTGCCGCCGAAGGCGATGCTCGGCAAGATCGACTGGATCACCCTGTCCAGGAGGATTACCCGACCAAATTAGATCAGCCAGACCGGAT
>JALYVR010000784.1 GCA_030853145.1 Chloroflexota bacterium
TCAGGGGAGAGCGTGACGCCTTCCAGGTCGGAGAGATACGCGTCTGCCTGTGCTGCCCCGCGCGCGATCACGCCGCTGTAGGCATGGATCTGGGATGGCGCATTGCTGTCTGTCAGACCCGGCCCCACATCCCCAGTGGAGATGACATGCTGCGCGGTGGGCACGTTAGCCAGGGCCTCGCTCAGCAGCGGCAGCAGGAGCGAGCTGGTAATTACGGCTTTGGCGCCTGAATCCTCGGCGATGTAATGGACCTCGGTGGCCTTCAACAGCGGCAGCACTGGAATAACCACCGCGCCCGCGCGCGCAATTCCCTGGTAGGCAATAATCACTTCGGGGCAGTTGGGCATCATCATGATGACGCGGTCCCCCTTCTGGATGCCCAGCGCCTGCAAGCCCGCTGCCAGTTGCGTCGCCTCCCTGGCAAGTTCCACGTTTGTGTACTCACGCGTATGCTGCGGATCTTCATAGATCAACGCCTTGTAGGTGTCGAAGCGGAGGCAGTTGTAGATGGATAGATCGTACATGAGCTGGAGATCCTGAAGGTTCGTCAGGTGTTTGGCTTCTGCCATGCGCGCAATCTCCTCTAGTCGTAATTAGTGTGTGGCTGGAATGATGACGATCGCTTCGCCCAGGGTGACCTTCTCGCCCTGCTGGTTCTGCGCCCAGCAATCGACGGTCACGGTCTCGCGCCCGTCCTGGCCCTGTGTACGCGACTTGACGGTACCGCGACAGGTGATGGTGTCGCCCAGGCGCACCATGCTGACAAAGCGCACTTTGAGCTGGGCAAGCAGGGCAGCGGGCGTGTCGGCTATCTGCTGCTCGATGAATTGACCAAGAAAGGCCATGCTGAGCATGCCATGCGCGATGACGCCATCCAGACCCACGCGCCGCGCCGCCTCTTCATCCAGGTGAATAGGGTTGTAATCACCTGAGGCGTCGGCATACTGGCGCAGTTGCTCTTGTGCAATGAGTGGCTTGCTCAACGGGGGCAGTTCTTCATCTAGTTCCGCGTGTAGAATACTCATCGTTTTCTCCTATTCCTTCAGTTCAGCATTAAAATACAGGATGCATGCTACGCCATTCGCTCGGCGTTGCTTCAATGACTCCTGGCTCCCAGCCTGGTTCGCCGAAGAGTGCCGAGCCGTCCCAACGAGGGTTTTTCTGATAGAAGTGGTAGCGTATCTGCCAGCCCCGGCCAACTTTCTGCTTCTCGTGATAGGTCGTATCCAGTCCAAGATGAAAGCTGAGCAGTTGGGTATAATATGGTTGGAGTCGATATTCTATATCATCTGTATCCAGCTTGTGCTCAAGAAAGGACAATTGCAGATCAAAACTGTATGGGTAATGTAGCACCTCCGGGTCACGGTCCTCTTCGTCTGTATGATGCAGCAGCACCAGCATGCCCAGCATTTCAAACTGGTAGTAGGATGCGCCCGCGAAGGTGTTTTCTTTGTAGGGAGGAAGCGAGAAGAGGCTACATATCTCTGAGGCAAGCTGCCGTAAAGATTTGTCTGTCTTGATGCAGATCTGGAATGCCATACAGACTGCTCCTTCTGGAGATGGAAGCTACTGAGACGCTTAGTTGTACTGCTCACCATCTTACGTCTACGAGGGAAGACGTGTCAAGCGGATGCATACTTGCATAGACTGCCCGCGCCTGATATACTGCTGATGCGAATGAGGTGCATCTTGTGCCTCAAACATATAGATCGCTATCCATGCTAGCTAGGAGCAAGAACGCGGTTATGTCTGCCGCCCATACATCCCTGGCGCCTGCCCCACCGCCCAGGCAGGCAGGCCCGATTGTGCATGCGAGCGCCCCGGTGCAGCGTTGGCTGACGCACTACTGGCAAAAGTTGGGCCTCCCCGCGCACGAATTGAGCCGCCTGGCTATTACACAGGAACGCAAAGAATACATGCTCTGGACAGGAAAACGCCTCAACTTCATGGTCCTGGGCTGCTACTGCTACCTGCACACCCCGTACCACACAGGCGCGAGCAAAAGCGCTCAAGGGCAGAAGATCGGCCGCGCCAACTCTCGTAACACAGGGCCAGCGCAGCCCCTGCCAGGTCTCGGAGATGCGCTCCAGCTTTATCTGCCAAGCCACCGCCATCTGATCTTTATCGAAGTGGACATGCAGCCCCAATCTATCGAGGTCACGGTGGCCCACGAGCTGATTCACCTCGCCGACCGCGTGAACGGCACGCCGCGCCGTCACCGTCACCACGGGTACGACTCTATCGCCGCCGACGAAGCCGCCATTACAGGCTATCACGTAGAGGATCTTCGCCGCCTGCTGCGTGAAGAGAGCGCGCGCCGCGAGGATCTCCGCCGCGAGCGCCGCCCGATCCGCTACCTGTACGAGTGTACCCACTGCGGCAAAGAGTACCCGCGCACACGCCGCTACTCCCAATCCGTTTCATGTAGCCATTGTGATAAGGCCTACAACCCGCAGTACCAGCTAACGCTCCGCCACCCGCTTGGTCAATGAATCGATTCGCGCGTCAGCGCAGGACCCAATTGTTCGAAAACGAAGTATAGGGGCGTAAGAGTACCAGCGAGGTAGGGGCGCGGTTGACAAGCCCGCCTGTTCGCTGACGAGATGAGGATG
>JALYVR010000125.1 GCA_030853145.1 Chloroflexota bacterium
GAGTTCACGGAACCGCTCCTGCAAATCGGAGAGCAGATCCGCCTTTAATTCGGCGACGCTTTTGACCCCCTCGTAGGGAGCAAAAACGCCGTTGACATAGTTTGTCAATTGCTCATTCATACCAACACCTTTCCTTTACAAGAGATTATCCAGCACGCGCTTCGCGTACTCCCAGTTGCTTTTGTTGCGATCGTACGTCGCCTTCCCTTTTTCCGTAATCATGAAATATTTCCGCCTTCCGCCTTGAGATTCATCGCCCCAATACCATTCGATATCACCGTCCACCTCAAGCCGCCGGACGCTGGAGTACATCGTGGCTTCCTTTAATTCATATTCACCACCCGAGCGCTCGGCAATCAGCTTGACAATCTCGTAGCCGTAGCGGTCAGCTTCCGATAAGAGCCGTAAAATCATCGTATCGGTATGTCCGCGCAGCAGGTCGGAGGTAAGTTTGTTTTCACTCATATCATCACCTCGTATGTGGATTATACGTCATAGTACTATGATTGTCAAGGTAGTATTTCTATTGTAATACTTTGTTTGATAAACCAGCTCTCTGTTCGGCCTATCGGTGTATTGCGCTTTCCCAGAAGATTTGGACATTATTGCCGAACATCGACGCCCGCACAATCGTCTGGGCTTCGCGGTGCAACTGGCCTATTTGCGCTACCCAGGGCGCATCCTATGGATTGGGAGCATATCAACCTGAGTGGGGATTATGTTTGGGATTTGACCGTAAAGAGTCCACATGTTCGCCAAGCTTAGCGTACACTTTTCCAGGCTGCTTCTCTCTTTTTCGGGCTTAGCGTACACTTTTCACCTTTCGATACGCTGACCCCTCTACCAATAGGAGCGAGCGTGATACCTCGCTGCATCACGCTCGCGCACACCATCACACCCTCAAGCGGCCCGCATATCATAGATCTCGACATCTCTGCCCAGGCGCCGGCGGTAGATGCGTACCTGCTGCACGCGCAGAGAGAGGGGCAGCACCAAATACTCGACCGCATCTCCCTCCTCGCATGGGCGCGCACTGAGCGAGCCGCGCTTAACGAGGTGCAGTATCTGCCGTTCGCCTGCTTCGATGGTCGCCAGTTCATGATAATCATGATATAGTCGCCAGGATACCTGGGTTTTGTTCTCTACGATCAGCTCTTCATCGTCGCCAGCCAGGGCCAGGCCAACGCGATTCAGCAGCCGCCGCAGCCAGCCACCAGAGCGCCGGGGAGATGTTTTGAGCGGGGGCAGCTCCACATCGGGAGCATATTTTATGGACATGAGCTAGACACATCCTTTCTAATTGCCTTTACCTTACCAAAGTAAGGCGTTCGTCCTCAATTCTTGCTTCTGTGCCACAGATACGATCAATGCGCTCAAGCAGAGAAGGTTCGCCCCAGCGCCTGCGGCGCGGATGACGGCTGTGATCCGCCAGGGTATGCAATCCCTGGCAGGCGCGACTGCGACCGAGCCACTGTACTACCAGCGTATCGGCCTGGAAGGCCAGCCTGCGCGCTTGCATATGCCATAACACTAACACTACAGCCAGAAGAGCGCTATTGATGGCTATAAGCATTAACAAGAGCGACAGATGTTGCCGCCCGAAGAGCAACGGGACAGCGCAGAAGAGCAACGCGAGCACGACCAGCAGGAGACGGATCAGGATGGACGCGGGACGGAGCGCACACAGATAGCGCGCCAAGCCAGTTGCCAGCACCATATCGATGCTTGCCTGCCCAAGCGCCTGTTCCGCATCCGGCGGAAGGAGCAAATTGATCTTATGCCTCCCAATAAGTGAGATACGTGTCATAGGTACGCGCAGATGCGTGTGATAGCGGCAACGCAGCATCGACGCGGTATAAGGCAGCCCCGCCCCATATACAATTCGTAGAAACGCCTCTCGCATACCTTGAGGGGCGGCTCTATAGTGTCTGAAACGCCTCCTTTTCTCACGCCCTATGAGCTGAGGCGGGAATGGAAATCTCTGTTGCCGGCCAAGCTGGTGGCGCAGGCGCAGCCAGGAAGATGCGGGGAGCGGCTGTTCTCCCACTTTGATATCATAATAGGTCGAGAGCCGGGCCTCCAGGCTCGCGGGCGGCGCCTGATCTCTCTGCCTGTCTTGGGGAAATTCTGATCCAGGCATAGCAACTCACTCCCTCTCGTCCAGCAACAGCGCGCGCAGGCGCTCACGGGCCCTGTTCAAGCGCGACTTCACAGTACCTACGGGCCAGCCCAGCACTTCCGCGATGCCAGCTTCAGTTAGATCGGCGCCATAGCGCAGGGCGATCACCCGGCGCTGCTCATGGCTAAGCTCCACCAGAGCCTGGCGTATCTCTTCGCGCTGCACAACCAGATCTTGTAGATCAATCCCATCGATCCCGGCTTGAGGATGGGTCAGACGCTCTAGCTCAGCGACCTCTTCCAGGGAGACAGGACGCAGATGGGTTCGCTGTCGCTCCATCACATCAAGCGCGTGGCGATAGAGGATACGCAGCAACCAGGGCCGGAATGGACTCCCCGGCTGGAAACGTGGCAGGCCGCGCCAGGCCAGCAGGAAAGCGCCCTGCGTAATCTCTTCCGCCTGCGTACGCTGATGACAGAGTCGCAGGGCCGCGGCCATCGCGACCGCGTGATGCGCCTCCCAGAGCTGCCGAAACGCCTCCTGGTCCCCCAGGGCCGCTCTTTCGATAAGTTCGCCTTCGCAGGTGGTAGCCACACGCTCTCCTTCCTTCTGAAAGAGTAGTACGGTGCAAGAGGGCCAAAAGGTTCCCATGTAGCCCGGCCAGCCATGAACTCTGCTGGTAGTCCTCTACAAAGGCGCATCACAGATAGATCCAATTGGTACTCTTGGGCGCTAAATTGACAAGCTTACAGAGATTTAGTTAGACTAAGTGCAATTACTGTATGCTTCTCACGTCCAGGTGGGGATTCTCTCGTTTGTGCCTGTGGCTCTCTGAAACATTTTGAACACACCATGTACTGACTACCTTCGGAAGGTCTCATATATGTATCCCACTATCTTAATCATTGATGCCGATGAGATGCGCGCGCAACAAATGGGGAGGCTGCTCACACTCACTGGTTACCGGCCATTCTTAGTTGCGCGACCATATGATGCCTTTGAACGCGCTCTCCAGGAGGGTATCTTTCCAGAGGCTATCTTGCTTGGCCAGTCAGATATTCCTTCTCACTACCTCTTCCAACGCCTCTTGCAACACCTGGCTCAGCTATCAAACAGGGAAATCCCGCTTCTTCTCCTGCCTACATTGATCATAGATGCCGTTCCCTTGCTTGCAGATCCATCTTCGCCGGCATTTCATCTCCTCTCTAAAACCTGTATCGAAGTGCTACGACCACTCTGGAGAATCTTTTCCCTTCCCTCCAACGACTTGAGAATACAGCAACAAGCACTTGTTCTCACTGTGTTGCCCGCGCATGGCATACAGCCACGCATCTCGCAGTACCTGCGTTCACGTAACAGTCACTTGCGCCAGATCCTTAAGGCCGCGTACGAGATTATAGGAGATGAGCAGTGGAAGAGCATCATCACAGATGTCGGGCTGGCATACTACCGCCAGGTCAATAATTGGCCGGCAGACAACGATGATCGCGCCATTCCAGCCGAATATCTGAGCTATCTCAATCAAGCAGTGGCATTCTCAAAGCCTGACGACCCTGTACGTCAGTTGCGCCTGTGGAGTGATTACGCGACGGCTCTCTCTTTGCAAAAGCGCACTCCGTCCGCGCTGACTCAGCAGATTCTGAAGCTGCTGCCAAGGGACCGGGCCATAAGTGCCGTCCTTAACGCATTTACACGGGAGATGAATGAGATCCGAGGCGAAGAGCTCCATCTATGGAGGCGGCAACCTGATGGAAGTTATTGGTTAGTCCATTATAGTAATCTCTATGTGTATGGACGCACTTCAGCGACACGACCGGCCTGTCACGTCTGGGAAGCGTCACTGGCAAGCACATTCCGCCTCGTAGGTCTGGATACTATCCTGCAGGTGAGAGAAGCTGAATGCAGTTGTCAGACCTTGACGGGGCATTGCCTCTTCGTCATCACGCCGCGCTAAGTGGTATAGTTGTAGCAGGCAGATAGGTACAAACACTAAACTGGATGCATGCAGAAATGAACGGAGCGCTATGCGACTCTACATCGGTTGCCCCATGTGGGGTTACAAAGAATGGGTGGGCAACTTTTTCGCGACACGCACACCACAAAGCGACTTCCTGCGCCTGTACAGCAGGCGTTTGACCACAGTCGAAGGAAACACTACATTTTACGCGGTCCCATCCGTCGAGACCATCGCGCGCTGGCGGGCTGAGACGCCGGCGGAGTTCCGTTTCTGTCCCAAGGTCCCGCGCGCGATCAGCCATGCGCCGGGCCTGGAGATGCGCAAAAATGAGACGCTCTTTTTTATCGAGCGCATGCGCGGCCTGCAAGAACGGCTGGGGCCGCTGTTTCTCCAGCTCCCCCCGGCATTCGCGCCGGCTGAACTCGAGCAGTTGCGGGCCTTCCTCGGCTTCTGGCCTACAGATGTGCGGCTAGCCATCGAGGTACGGCATCCTCAATTCTTTGAAACCGCTCAGGCAGAGGAGTTGAACGCTCTGCTCCAGGAGCATCACGTGGCACGCGTGATGCTGGATAGCCGACCGATCAGGGTTGGCTCTGAGGAGGAGCAGCAGGTGTTGCAGGCACGGGAACGCAAACCCGATCTGCCGCTGCAACTGGCGGTCACCAGCGACTTTATCTTCACGCGCTACATCGGCCACCCACGCATGGAGGTCAACGAGCCACTACTCGCTAGCTGGGCAGAACAGTTGGCGCAGTGGCTCACGCAGGGCATCACGGCATATGTCTTCTGCCATTGCCCATTCGAAGTGCATTCGCCCACGATCTGCGCCGCCCTGTATGAGCGCGTCAGGAGTTTGGTCCCGCTTCCTTCGCTGCCGCAGCAAGCTGATACGGGGCCTGAACAGGCACGCTTGTTTTGACCAGAGCCGCAACAGGAGATGTTGCCGCGGGCTTCGTAGAGCGCTCTGGGAAAACCCGGCCTGGCACCTGCTTACTCATGGCGATCACCTTTGTATATACCTTGAGGTACTTTGCAGCCATCACGCGCGCGGAGAAATTATGCTCAACGTGCGCGCGAGTGGCCTCGCGGTCAATCTCATGGATGCGCGGGATAAAGCGCACCATTTCATCAACATCATGAACCAGGAAGCCGGTCTTGCGGTGAATGATCAGTTCCGGCGCGGCCCCGCGCGCGAACGAGATCACCGGGCAGCCCACAGCCATCGCCTCGATCATCACCATGCCAAACGGCTCCTCCCACTCAATCGGATTCAGGAAGCCGCGCGCGCCGCTCAGCAAGCTCACCTTCTGGCGCATATTTACCGGACCAACATATCTGACCTGGTCATCATCAATGAGCGGTTTAATCACCTCTTGAAAATATTGCACCGACTCCTGCTGATGGCGATCAATGGTACCGGCCAGCACAATGGGAACCCCCGCCCGTTTCGCCGCCTCGATCGCCAGGTGCGTCCCCTTGTCAGGCACAAAACGTCCCAGCCAGACAAAATAATCGTCTTTTTTCCGCGCTGACGGTCGTACCTTCGGCATCGTGATGCCATTATGGATGACCCCCACAAAATTCAAGGGGTGCTGCACCTCGGCGCGCGCGCTCTCGCTGATGGCAACCATCGGCAGGGCAGGCGCCCACTCCATATAATAGGCATCCGCATCCCCCATCCAGTGCTGGACACGATCAAAGGGAAAACGGCTATGCAGCGTCGTCACATGGGGGGTCGCGAGATGCGCGAGCAAGGGGAATAGGTACATGTCTGAACCTGAGGACAGGTGTGTGTGGATGATATCGAACTCTCTGGCCTGCTCCAACGACTTGTACAGGTGGTAATAGGCCTTAAGGTGCGCCGGCCAGGGAATGCCGGTTTCAAGAAGCGAGCGAGGGAAAAATGATACGAGCTTCGCCGATGTTTTGGCATCGCCAGGCGCGAATAAGGTCACATCGTGACCTTGAGCCACCTGTTCCTCAATGAGGTTGTACAGCACAACCTCTGTCCCTCCATAGTGCTTCGGCGGTATCGCAATCCACGGAGGGGCTATTTGCGCTATCTTCATCTTTATTCCTTCTTCTGTAAGAGCACAGCTATGCCTCTTTCTGACAAGCCTACACTCTCTTCACGTTCATAAATCGATTTTGGTAACACGATAAGCGGCCTTCGTGGCAACATAAAGCTATTCCATATATATAAATATATCGAGATAACTACCTTATATATTAAATCACCGGCTTCGTCACGGCACGCTTTATTTATCGATAAATATAACTATATAACTGATAGCGGGCTGGCCTTACATATCAGGCTCAGGAAATACGCGACCTTCCATCTCTTCAAATGCACGGCGTAGCCCCGAAGGAACCGGGTAGGGACGGCCGGTATGGTAGTTGCACCACACCATGACCGAACGACCGGTGGCAAAGATGCGCTCGTGCTCACGGGTATCACGGATGCAGTGTTCCATGACAAAGCTAGTGTGACCGACCTTGACCACCCGTACTCCAACTTCGCTCTGGTCCGAGCGAACCAGCGGGAGTTGATACGTGCAGCTAATCTCCTTGACCAGCAAGCCATAGTGATGCCCACGCGGGCCGGTCTGGATACGGGGGTTATCCTGCGCCTCTTGCGCCTCTGGCTGCCGGTGCTCCTCTTCAGACGGCCACTCCTCCCGCCACGGTTTCAGTTGCCCCAAGTAATGGCTCCTGGCCTCCTCGAAATAGATAAGATACACCGTGTTATTCACATGCGCCAGCGGGTCGAGATCCCGGAAGCGGATCTGGACAGGATACCAGCAGGGGAAGAAGTCACTTCCAGACATACTATCATTTCACCTTTCGCAAGCATTATAGTGCGTATTCGTGGCAGGCATCTTCCTGATCTTAGAGCAACACGTCCTCACCGACGTTCAGTGAGCGCGGAGTAAGGCCCTGGTCAAACACCTTGACAGTCTGCTCGCCCATCACGCGCCAGAGGGCGGGGGCGGACGGCTCGCCGCCAGCGGGAGCCTCGATGCGCACCAGCGCGGTATTCTCGTCGATGCCGACCGCGATATGCCCGGTGGGGAGGCCGGAGAGCAATTTTTCAAAGACAGCCCGGTCGATGAAGGCGGCCATGCGATCGAAGTGGGGCAGCACGACGAGGCGCGGCACCACGCCGAGCGCCGGGGCCCAGCCAGGCATATCGCCCTGCATCATACGGCGCAGCGCGATAGTATACCCACTGAGGGCCATGGCGCCGGCGCTGCACCCGGCGAGGACGGCACCGCGCGCGTAGGCGGCTGCAATGATCTCCCAGGCAGGCGAGCCGCGCAGCGTATCGATAAGATGCTGGGGATCGCCGCCCGAAAAATAATAGAGGTCCGCGTTATGCAATAAGGCCACCTGCTCAGGGTCGCCGGCGCTGGCGCGGTCGATAATCGCCGTTTCGCGTATCTCGCGCACGCCCAATCCCTGAAAATGCTCTCGTCCCAGGTTATTCCAGTAGGCCATTCCCTGTTCTTCGAGACCGCTGGCGGTTGGCAGCAACACGACGCGCGCGCTACTCACCGCGCCGAGCGTCTCCAGGAGATACGTGTCGGTCGACGCCATGATGTCGAGGTACTCTCCTGATCCGAGCAGGGCAATGGCGCCCGGCGTGGGGCGCGTGGCATTATATGACATATAGTAGACCTCTATTCTTTAGCACATTGCTAACACTAGCGCAGGTTGACCCATACCGTCTTGGTCTGGGTATAGGCCTCCAGGACAGCATGGCCCATTTCGCGACCATAGCCGCTTTGTTTATAGCCACCAAAGGGAGCGGCCGCGTCGGACTGATTGTAGGTGTTGACCCAGATCACCCCAGCCTTGAGGGCCGCGGCCATACGATGAGCCTTCTTGACATCGTTGGTCCAGACTCCCGCCGCCAGGCCATAGATCGACGTGTTGGCGCGCGCCGCCACCTCCTCCACGTCCTCGAACGGCAGCGCCGCCACCACCGGGCCGAAAATCTCCTCGCGTGCGATCGTCATCTCATCGCTGACATTATCAAAAACGGTGGGCTGCACAAAGTACCCCGCCGCCAGTTCAGCGCCGGCACGGTTGCCACCTGTCGTGACGGTGGCGCCTTCGCGCTTGCCCGTCTCAATATAGCCAGTGACGCGCTCCAGTTGCTCCTGCGAGACCAGCGGCCCCAGGTCGGTAGCCGGATCGATGCCAGGCCCCATCTTCATTTTGCCGGCAAAATCGCTCACGCCGCTCAAGACCTGATCGTAGATCGACTTGTGGACGAAGAGGCGACTGCCGGCTGTACAGACCTGGCCCTGGTTAAAGAAGATGGCACCCAACGCGCCAGGTACGGCGAACTTCAGGTCGGCATCGGGGAAGATGATATTCGGCGATTTGCCGCCCAGTTCCAGGGTGACACGCTTCAAGTTGCCGATGCTGCCCTCCAGGATCTTCTTGCCCACCTCGGTCGAGCCGGTGAAGGCGATTTTGTCGACCCCCATATGTGCAGCCAGCGCGGCCCCCGCCGTCTCGCCATATCCCGGCACAATATTCACCACGCCATCCGGAAAACCGGCCTCGCAAGCCAGTTCACCCAGGCGCAGCGCGGTCAGCGGGGTCTGTTCGGCCGGTTTGAGGATCGCGGTATTGCCGCACGCCAGGGCGGGAGCCAGCTTCCAGGCCGCCATCTGCAACGGGAAGTTCCAGGGGATGATCTGGCCCACCACGCCCAGAGGTTCGCGCAACGTATAGGTGAGCATGTTGGGGATCGAGACCGGAATGGTATCACCCTCAAGCTTGGTGGCCCAGCCGGCAAAATAGCGGAAATGATCGACGGTGGCCGCGATATCAACCATCTTGGCATACTTGATGGGCTTGCCATTGTCCAGCGTCTCCAGTTCGGCCAGTTCATCGGCGTGCGCCTCGATCAGGTCCGCCAGCTTCCAGAGCAGGCGTCCACGCTGGGATGGCGTGAGTTTAGGCCAGGGACCGCTCTCGAAGGCTTTGCGCGCGGCGACAACCGCACGGTTCACATCTTCAGCATCCCCTTCCGCCACTCTGGCCAGCACTTCGCCGGTGGCAGGATTGATAGTCTCAAAAGTCCTGCCACTGGCCGACTCTACCCACTGCCCCCCGATCAGCATCTTCACCGGCTGCTGATGCAAGAAGGCGCTCTGCACGGTCTGCGTCACGTTTGTTGTCATCTCTCTCCTGAAGTCCTTTCATTGCTAGCAAAAAAATAGCGCCAGGGCATACTATCACGCCCTTTACGTATGCGCTACAGTGTAGCCGATATCGTCGAGTTCTTCCTCGATCTTTGCCAGCGTGACCTGTTGTGGATCGTAGGCGAGCTGCACCGTCTTCGCAGGAATATCTACCTTGACTTCACGCACTCCCACCAGCTTCCCCAGGCCGCTCTCTATCGCGTGTTGACAATGCTCGCACGAAATGTCTGGTGCGACAAGCGTGGTTGTTTCCATATGTGTGCTCCTTCTGCGCTCTCCTGGGCACCCATGTGGCGATTAGCGATTACCAGCCAGCGTATAGAGTTGGATCAGTTCCTGGATAACCGCCTCTTCACGCCCATTCTTAATCCCTTCGGGGACACAGGTATGTAGGTGACTTTCCAGGATGATGGCCTCCAGCTTCTCCAATGCCTTCCGTACCGCGTATGTCTGGCGCAGGAGGTCCACGCAATATTTGTCCTCCTCCACCATCTTACGGATGCCTGCCACATGCCCCTCGATATAAGAGAGCCGCTTTAGCACATCCTTGCGACAATCTTCCTGCATCCTTTTCTTCCTTTCTATGATAACATGAACCTGGCGCTTCTCGCCGCGTTGGCAGAGGCTATTTCACTATACCACACCCCCTGGGGGAGGGACAAATTTTGCTGTATCGCCTACAACCGTTATGCGCTCCTTAGCGTAGATACAGGAAAAGAGAAAATGCTAAACAGGGAACGATTGGATAGAAACAGCGATGCCATCATAT
>JALYVR010000785.1 GCA_030853145.1 Chloroflexota bacterium
GGCCTTCACTTCGCGCAGGAAGAGGCGCCCGGCATCGCTGGCATCAGCATGGAGATAGGTAGCCGGCTCACTGCGCATAACTTTGATGGCGACCTGTTGTTCGATGCGTACGTCTTCGGCGAGATAGACATCGCTCATGCCTCCTGCCCCCAGGAGACGCACGAGGCGGTAGCGGTTGATGCGGGTTCCCTCCAGGCGCATGGTACACCCTCCCTGTAGCAGATAGGTACATAGCTGCAAGCCGATCCAGTATAGCATAATACAGCGCTGCTGTGATAATAGATTTTTGTGGCTTTTTGGATGTTCCCTTGACGTTCCCACCATCCACATCTTATGATATAGATGTAACCGACCGACGCGTCGGTTTGTCAAATCGCTTCAGCGAGGAGGCAAGCTTATGAGCAAGGGCAAACACCCGGAACACGCAGGCGAGGCTGGCGGACATATGCGCGACAAGGACGCCACGCGGCAGCGCATCCTGGAAGCTGCCGAAGAGGTCTTCGCCGAGAAGGGCTATCATGGGGCGGTCGTCGATGACATTGTGCGCGCCGCCGACATGTCCAAGGGGGGCTTCTATTTCCACTTCCCGAACAAGCAGGGCATCTTCCTGGCGTTGATGGCGGCGCTCACCCCGCGCCTGATCGTCGCCGCCGAGAAGGCCATCGAGCAGGAGACAGAGCCGATCGCCAAGGTCGACGCCGCCCTGCGCACGGTCATCGGCACCTTTTCGCGCCACCGCCGCTTGAGCAAGATCCTGTTGATCGAGGCGGTCGGCCTGGGGCATGGCTTCGAGGAAAAGCTGATGGAAGAGCACGCGCGTGTGGCCATGGTCATCAAGAAATATCTCGACCAGGCCAGCGCGCAGGGCGCCATCCCCCCACTCGATAGCGAGATTGCGGCCTTCGCCTGGCTCGGCGCCATCAACGAAGTCGTGACGCGCTGGCTGATTACAGGCCATCCGGCGAATCTCGAAGATGCGCTTCCGGCCCTGCGCGCGCTGTTATTGCGCAGCATCGGCATCGATGTAGCGTAATACTCTGTCAAGCTCCATAGAATGGGAGAGACGCCCCGTCCGCATAGGGACCGGCGTGCGCGACCAATCGCGTTCGTAGTATGACTGGTGTACAGAAGAATAAGAGGGCATGCAATGTTACAGATAGCGTTACCAGAGACAGAATTGAGCGATATCGTAGCCAAAGTTGAGCGCGGCGAGCGACTGAGCGTGGATGATGGCGTCAGGCTCTACGAGTCCAACGACTTGATGACCGTGGGCATGCTGGCAGACCGCGCGAATCGTGCGCGCAATGGTCTACACGTGTACTTCAATCAGAACCGGCACATCAACTATACCAATATCTGCGAGGCGCATTGCAGCTTCTGCGGCTTCCGGCGCGACGAGGGTGAGGATGGGGCCTACCTCATGAGCATTGATGACATCCTGGCGGCGGCGGCCACGGCGGGACCCGGCGCCACCGAGTTCCACATCGTCGCGGGGAACCATCCGGGCCTGCCCTTCAGCTACTACACCGACATGATGGCGGCCCTCAAGCACACGTATCCCACGGTACACATCAAAGCCTTTACGGCGGTCGAGATCTTTTTCTTCTCGCGCATCTATGCCATGAGCGTCGAGGAGATCCTGCGCGCGCTGATCGACGCGGGCCTGAGTTCGCTGCCCGGTGGGGGCGCAGAGATCTTCAGTCCCCGTGTGCGCGCCAAAATCTGTCCCGATAAAGCCAGCGCCGAAGAGTGGCTTGACGTGCATCGCACCGCGCACCGCCTGGGCCTGCACACCAACGCGACGATGCTCTACGGCACCATCGAGACGCCGCACGAGCGCGTGGAGCACATGGCGGATTTGCGTGCCTTGCAGGACGAGACCGGCGGCTTCAACTGCTTCATCCCGCTCGCCTACCAGCCCAAGCTGGCGCGCTCTGGCTCCAAGAACGAGACCACGGGTGTCGATGACCTGAAGACCATCGCCATCAGCCGCCTGATGCTCGACAACTTCCCCCACATCAAAGCCTACTGGATCGACCTCGGCCCCAAACTGGCCCAGGTGGCCCTGCAAATGGGCGCCGACGACCTGGACGGCACCATCGTCGAAGAGCGTATCAGCCACGCCCAACGTTCATTTGCGCCCCTGGGCCTGAAGCTCTCCGAACTGGTGCGCCTCATCAAGGAGGCCGGCCGCATACCCATCGAGCGCGATACGCTCTACAACATCGTGCGCGAATACTAACCGGGGGTTTACCATGCTACGCAATAGGATAATGTGTAGTGGCGACCCTGGCGGTCGCCATGATGGCGATCGCCACGATGGCCGTTTCCACGATGGCGGTCGCCAGGGTCTCCATCATGGCATAGGCGCGCCTGTACACAACAGGGCGATTTCGCTTGGCATATTCACCTACCTGAACGTGCAGCCGGTATATTATGGCATGTTGCACGAAGGGGCGCGACCAGATGTGAGGCTGGTCACGGGAGTGCCGACGCGGCTGAACCGGGCTTTATTGAGCGGGGAGGTTGATCTCTCCAGTGTCTCCGGCTACGCGTATGCTGAGCATGCGAGCGAGTTGCGGCTGATCCCACACCTCTCGAT
>JALYVR010000786.1 GCA_030853145.1 Chloroflexota bacterium
GCCGAAGAGTGGATGAATGATCTCTTCATTGAGTCGCTCTTCCAATTGAGTGAAGAAGATCTTTCGCCGTTCATCTTTGAGCCGATACGCCCCTAATTCGACCACGAAATCATTCAGAGTGAGCATGCGGTTGTTGAGCAAGGTCAAGACCACCGAATCCACGATGATGGGTCGAAATTCTTCCACCAGATCGAGGGCCAGAGCGGGACGCCCATAGAAAGAACTATGCAGGTACCCAACAAAGTGATCGAAGCCAACCAACTGCACTGCGCTGGCGACCTTGTTGGTCAGCAGCGAGTACCCGAAGCTGAGCAAGGAGTTCACCGGGTCGGTTGGTGGGCGTTTCACACGTCCTGGGAAGGGCCATTGCCTGGGATCAGAGAGCAGCTTACCAAAGCAGTTGAAGTAGGCCGCGCTGCCTGCACCTTCCATACCAAGGATGCTTTCCAGTGCCGTGCCTGCGATGCGATGATCTCCCGTGGCTAACGGCCTGGCCCCGAGGGATTGACGCATCGGGAGCGTTGTCAGACCACTGATCTGATCAGCCATCTGCTTGATGGCCAGGCCTACCTCAACATCCTGGCGTGCGCGGTTGAAGCGCTGTAACCGCTGGCGCTGATTGGAGAGTTTGCCGATCGCGAAACGCCGCGCCAGGTCGCAGCGTCTCGTCATATCTTGATGCGCGCGGTACTGGGCCATGCGCAAGATGGCGTTCTTGGAAAAGGGGGGCGAGAGGCGGCCTTTGAACTGTCCGTACTGGCCCAGAAACGTGATCTCGATATCGCGTTCGAGCAATAAATGAATGGCCGATGCCGTCATCGTGATCTCTCCCAGCACCACGACTTCATCTATTTTGAGCAGCGGAATGCGCTCTTTCCGGGCGGGAGTGGATGTTCCACTCTCTTTGTCTGTCCTTTCGGGAATTTGCACCAGTAGCATATCCTCGCCATCGCGACGGACCAGGGCGTAGGCTTCTGTCAGGTAAAGTGTTGGCATTGTATACTCCTTAAACGGGATTGTGTACGGCGAACGAGATTGTGTACGGCGAACGGGCTTATAAATCGCGCCCCTATCACATGGATGGCGAAGGGGTGGATGGGGAGCAGCGGGCTTGTGAACCGCGCCCCTACATCATAAATTTGCTTTTGCTTTATAAATGATACCAAACATCATTTGCTTTGTTTGGCGCGTAATTGGCGTATTTCGTCGGGCAGGCAGAGGGGCAGCAGGCTGCAGTTGGGACAGCGGGCGACGAGTTCGCCGGAGAGCGGCGGTGGTGGCGTCGGGCGCGCCGCGACCTGAAAGGCCTGGGCGATGGCGGCTTTCGTTCGGGCACGCAATTGCGCAGTAAATGACACCTTAACCCGTCGCCGCGATCCGATGTAGTAGATGTAGCCGTGGGCAATGGGCGCTTTGCCCGGCTGCCGCTCTTCCAGGCACAGCGCCTGGGCGCAGAGCTGAATCTGATCGCCCGGCCACTGGCCCTGCTGCCCACGCTTGTATTCCACCGGAACAAGCACCCCTGATCGCTCCTCTACCACATCGGCAAAGCCAGTCAAGTGCAACGTTTCGCTGTAGAGGTACAGACGCGTGGTCTGCATCTCCCCTTCCCCCGCCGCATGCGTTCCGGCCTGGTGGACGCGCTGATGGGCCAGCGTCCCTTCTAGCACAAATTCGTTGACCAACGCCTCCCCCTGCACGAACTGATAGTAGAACTTGCGCGGACAATATTCCAGCGCGTTCAGCGCGGAGATCGGAAGCACCTCCGTTTCATCCAACATCTTCATCCTCCTTTCATCTGGTCTGACCGTTCGATCGTTGATAGGAACGCAGTTGCGCCCCTTCGGGAGCCGTAAAGATCCACTCGCGCTTGCCCACGCGCTGCCAGTAGCGATGCAGCAGCCAGTCGCGCGCTTTGTTGGGATGGCGCTTGCTGGCCCAGCTCATGAGCAGGTGCTCTAGCTGTTCATCATAGCGGCTCATGGCTTCTGCCGAGACGAGGCCGTGGTAGTACGCAGCCCAGCCTCCGATGATCGGGTTGAGTTCGCGAATCACCTGCGCCTGTGGCGCTGCCTGCAGTTTGAGCAAGCGCTGGCTGATGAGCGCGAGATGGCGTTTACTGGCCTCGTCAGTGGGAGTGAGCAGCGTCTGAAACCCTGATGATTTCCCAGCCTCGCCAGGATATTGGCGCAGAGCGAAACCTAAGAAATCAAAGCCAGCCTGCCCCTGGAACGGGGTCAGCGTGTGAATGATGCGTGTCTTATGTGCATTAAGCTGTAATCCTATCTTTGCTAACCATTGCCTGATGCGCCTCGCGGCCTGTTGCAACTCGGAAAGGTCAGGGTGCAACACCACAAAATCGTCGGCATAGCGCACGACCAGTGGTAGAGCGTAGTCTGCGGCGTTGTCGCCTCTCACTACCGCTTCCATGCCATGTAACGCGATGTTCATGAGCAGTGGTGAGAGCGCGCCGCCCTGACTGATACCGCTCTTGCCTGACAGATAGGTGCCGCCATCCACCACACCTGCCTTGAGCCATGCGTCAATGGTCTGTCTGAGCGCGGGATAGGTCGCGAGCTTCTCAAGCAAGGCCGCCTGAT
>JALYVR010000787.1 GCA_030853145.1 Chloroflexota bacterium
GCCTCGCCCGCGCTGGCCAACGATCTGGGTGGGCTTCCCAGCGGGCGAGGCAAGCCATCGCCCCTACGCGGATCGACCAGCCACTCCCCAAAATATGTTGACAAATCGCAAATCTTCCTCTATTATAGACCTGGTATATAAACCTGCTATGATCGTATCAAATAGTAAAGGAAGGGGGCAGCCATGCAAGATAGAGGAACATCAATAAATAGGGTGCGACCCGTGATGGCTGCATTGCCAGCAAGGTAGTGATGTCACAGCAGCCGTACGAGGTCTTCGAGCATACCGCCGATATCGGCCTGCATGCCTTTGGACGCACGTTGCCAGAACTGTTCATACACGCGGCAGAGGGCATGGAGAGTCTGATGGTGGCTCCGGAGCAGGTCCAACTCGTCGTCAGTCGGGAGATTGCCGTGGACGGTCACGATGCCATTTCGCTGCTGATCGCATGGCTGAATGAGCTGATTTTCCTGTTTGATACTGAGTTTCTCCTCCTTCGCCACTTCGAGATTGAGGATCCCACGGAGACCCGTGTGCAGGGCCGCGCCTATGGCGAACCCTACGATGCGCGGCGCCACGATCTGAGCAGCGCCATCAAAGCCGTGACCTGGCACGAAGCGTTCGTGACCCATATTGATGATGAGTACAAAGCGCGCCTCATCTTTGATATCTAAGGCTTTGTAGAGATGCTGGCCAGCACAGGGCAGTATGCTTGCATGATTTACTACAGACAAGAGCACGTGGTAGAAACAGGAGACACAAGTGGGCAATAAGATTCCCTTGGAACGGATAGATCCTAATCGCTGGCGTATCCCCATGAGTTACCATCCCGATATGCGTGTGCCGGGTATGATCTATGCCGACGATGAACTGATTGAACTGATGCGAGAAGACAACGCCCTGCAACAGGTGGTCAACGTGGCGACCTTGCCAGGCATTGTAGGCCATTCGCTGGCGATGCCCGACATCCATTGGGGCTACGGCTTCCCTGTGGGCGGGGTTGCGGCCACCGATGCCGAGGAAGGCGTCATTTCTCCGGGTGGTATCGGCTTCGATATCAACTGCGGAGTACGCCTGCTGGCTACCAACTTACTACGGGACCAGATCAAGGGTCAGGTTGACCGGCTGGCCGATGAGCTTTTCAACAATCTGCCCTCCGGCGTAGGTACCGATGGCAAGCGCAGGCTGAACCAGAGCGAGATGCGCGAAGTTATGCTCAGGGGCGCCGCCTGGGCCATTGAAGAAGGCTATGGTTTCCCTGAAGACCTGGAACTTACTGAAGAGAACGGCTGCTTAGCAGGGGCCAATCCCGAAGCCGTGAGCAAGCATGCTGTACAACGTGGCATCAGTCAGCTTGGTAGTTTAGGTTCCGGCAACCACTTTTGCGAAGTCCAGGTGGTTGACCATATCTATGATGAGCAGGCTGCCAAAGCTCTGGGCATCGTCCAGAAAGGCCAGATCGTCGTGACTATCCATTGCGGTTCAAGGGGCTTCGGGCACCAGGTAGCGCAAGACTACATCAGCCTGGCGGAGTCGAAGCAGAAAGACTACGGCTTCAACCTGGTTGATCGCCAATTAGCCTGCCTGCCTTTGAATTCGGCAGAGGGCCAGGAGTACCTGGGCGCGATGGCCTGCGCCGCCAACTTTGCCTGGGCGAATCGCCAACTTCTGATGCATGGTGTCCGCGAGGCCTTCTCGGCGGTCTTTGGGCGCAAGGCACGCGCGAAAGAGCTGCCTATGGTCTACGACGTGTGTCACAATATCGCCAAGATCGAGGAGTACGAGATCGCTGGCCAGATGCGCCGTGTCTGCGTCCATCGCAAGGGCGCGACGCGCGCCCTCCCTCCGCAGCATCCGGCGCTGCCAGAGAAGTATCGTGAGGTGGGCCAACCTGTCCTGATCCCCGGAGATATGGGCCGTTACTCCTTCATCCTGGTAGGCACTCCCGGCTCCATGGAACAAAGCTTTGGCACCTGCTGTCACGGAGCCGGCCGCCGCCAGAGCCGCACCACCGCGAAAAAGTCGCTCAGTCCGCGCGACCTGCTCGATCAGCTCGCGGCACGCGGTGTCACTATTCGTGTTCACAGCAAAAACTTGCTGACCGAAGAGGCTCCGCAGGCCTACAAGGATGCCCAGCAAGTTGTCAATGTTGTGCATAATGCGGGGCTGGCAAAGCTTGTTGTGCGGGTGAAGCCTGTGATTGTGATTAAGGGATAGCCACAGTTACAGAAGTAGCAGGCGTGGGGTGAACGACCCCTGAGCTAAAGACTCAGGGGCTTCGTGAGAAGCCTGCGTTCACCAGACTCGTTTCCAAAGCCCTGTTGCCGATCACGTCCATTGTGCTGGAAACAGGGACGTTTGATCCACATGCCCTCAAAAATCCTGCGGTACTGCAACACAAGTGGCGGTACCAGAAGGGCATCAACTACGGTTTTGCCAATACCAAAGCCTATGTGCGAACGCGGGATGGCTATTGCTGCCAACATTGCCAAGGGAAATCCAAGGATCAACGGCTTGAAGTGCATCACCTCATTTTCCGCAGTCAGCAAGGAAGTGATGAGGCAAACCTCGCCACGGATGGTTTACACATCCCGGCA
>JALYVR010000788.1 GCA_030853145.1 Chloroflexota bacterium
CCCACAGACAGAGGTTCAGTTTTTCCTTGTTAGAGAGATTGGATATCCACATGGGCTTTGATCTGCAGCGTGCGCGCCTGGAGACGCCGGGCAGCACGCATGTGCTCCATTTCAACAACGCTGGTTCTGCCCTCACATCTCAGCCTGTGCTCGACACTACCATCGCGTATCTCCAGCGCGAGGCTCAGATCGGCGGCTACGAAGCTGCGACCGAGGCCCACGAGGCGCTGGAAAATACGTACCTCTCCGCCGCAAAGTTGATCGGGGCCGCGCGCGAAGAAATTGCTCTGGCGGACAGCGCCGACTCGGCCTGGAACCGCGCTTTCTACTCCATTCCCTTCAAACCCGGCGACCGCGTGCTGACCTCAAAGGCAGAGTATCATAGCAACTACATCGTCTATTTGCAGGCTCAGAAACGGCTCGGCATCACGATCGAGGCAGTACCCAACGACGAACATGGGCAGCTTGATGTCACTGCCCTACGCCAGATGCTCGATGAGCGTGTCAGGCTCATCTCGATCACGCATGTCCCGACCAGCGGCGGCCTGGTCAATCCGGCGGCTGAGATTGGCAAAGTGGCGCGGGAGCACGGCATCCTCTACCTGCTCGACGCCTGCCAGTCGATCGGCCAGATGCCCATCAACGTCGAGACCATCGGCTGCGACCTGCTCTCGGCAACCGGCCGCAAATATCTGCGTGCGCCCCGTGGCACCGGCTTCCTCTACGTCCGCAACGCCATCGTGGATCAGCTTGAGCCACTCACTTTGAGCGGTTTCAGCGCCGAATGGACCTCGCCAACGACCTACCACATCAATGCCGGTGCCAATCGCTTCGAGAACTTTGAAAGCAACAAAGCCGCCGAGGTGGGCCTGGGCGTGGCCATCGACTACGCCATGCAGTGGGGCCTCGACGCGATCTGGCAGCGGGTGCGCACTCTGGCCGACGACCTGCGCACCCGTCTCACCGCGCTGCCCGGCGTACACGTCCACGATCGCGGCCTCGTCCAGTGCGGCATCGTCACCTTCACCATCGAGGGCCGTGAGCCTGCGGCTATCCAGCATTTGCTCAGCGAGCAACACATTAACGTCAGCACATCTGTACGCAAATTCGCCCTGCTCGACCTCTCCGAGCGTGGCCTTGAGAGCATGGTTCGCGCTTCAGTGCATTACTACAATTCCGAAGAGGAGGTCGAGCGCTTCGTGCAGGCGATAGAGAGGCTGCTGTGATTTTGGGCTGCATCAGAGGAATGGGAAAAGCATTCCCCCTGGTCCGCGTAGAGGCTATAGCTTGCTCATTCGCTGATACATATCATATGTCGTTCGCTTACAGGGCACCCGCCAGGGATGCCCGTCCATCTCTGACCCGGCGCAGGTGGCGTGGCGATGGGGAGCAGCGTTGGTGGCAAGGTGGATATAGGCAAGGGGTGACGTATGTCGGGGGCTAGCAGGGCACCCGCCAGGGATGCCCGTCCATCTCTGACCCGGCGCAGGTGGCGTGGCGATGGGAACCAACATGTGTGGTAGGTTCCATCGTTGGTCTAGTCATTCGTCTGAGAGCGCCGATCACAGGGTATGAAATGTAGGGGCATCCCTTGCGGGTGCCCTGTTCCAAGGCCGACATCTCGCCCCCTATAGAGTATCAACATGTGGGCAAGCCATAGCCCCTACGCGGATCAGGGACCTGCCCACAGCCAACGCGCTCACGCCAGCGCATACACCCTCAAATTGCTATACACCACGTCGGCCGGCGTATCGGTCGTGGTGGCCAGGAAGGCTACCGCGCCATCTGTATAGCTGGAGTCCGTCTGCGTGCCCAGGTACACCCCATTGGCGTAGAAGAGCAACGTGCCGCCCCTGGCAATCACTTGCAGGGTGTTCTTGGCGTTCAGGCCCTTCTTCAATGCGGGTGAGGCCATCCAGTCCTGGAGCGTCGAGGGCGAGCCGCCTGCAAAATTGGAGATTTTGTAGTTGCCTTGCGTATCTATCTCGAACAGGTAGCCGGTGTAGTTCTCAAACGTGTCGGTGTGCAGGCGGAAGAAGAGGCCACCAGAATGTCCACTGAGCAGGGTGACATCGACCGAGACCGCCATATCCTGATAGGTGTTGTTCGACTCGCGGCACCCGTGCAGGTTGACGAGGTTGACACCTTCTTTGACGTGATAGCCATCGGCGGCAAAGACACACTGGCTATTCTGGTCCCAACCAGCGGCCTGCGTCTGCGGCTTCGTCTCATCCGTCAAGGCATCCTTGTAAGTAGCTTTGCCGGCTGTCGCCGTCTGTACCACGCCGGCTGTCGCGCTGGCCTGTGCCTGCGCTGTGGCGGTCACGCCAGCGATAGCGGTAGAGGTCGCGTTGACCTGGGCGACAACGGTAGCGGTGGCCGCAGCTCGCGCCGTGGCGGTGGCGTTGGGAGTCGGGGTTGGTTGGTCGGTTGGCGTGTTCGCCGTCGTCGGGATCTGCCCCTGGCCCGTTGCAGTTGCGGCCGGAGGGGTCCCGTTGCGCTGCGTCACCGCGAAGGCAATGGGGATCGAGATGACGAGCAGGGTCAACAGTGCCAGCACAGCTACGATCCACGTGCGCCGGCGCGCCGGCGATGG
>JALYVR010000789.1 GCA_030853145.1 Chloroflexota bacterium
TTGTTGGCACGCAGAGTAGCACGCCCGCCGTCCCTGGTGGAGCGCCGGGCGGCGGTGGTGGCTTTATCCGGCCAGGGGCGGGAGGCTAAGCGCGTAGGCCAACATGATCGCCTGTGGGTCGGCGTTATTCACCGTAGGGACGCAATTGATCGTGTCTGGATGCGGTGGATAGAGCAAGAAGAGACGGGAGTGCATACAACATATGTTCAATAATAGTCCGCAGACACCCAGGGATGGTGAGTTGTCTCCAGCGTCCCTGGGGAGCGAATTGCCACAGATCCAGACGCAGGCTACCACGCCAGTGCCAGCTATTCCTGGCGTGAGCGGGAATGCCCAGGAGCATGTCAATAACGCGCAGATGCAACTGCTCGCCCCGGTGCCTGCCGCGCAGTCCGGCGGCGCGCCGGTGATTGCCGTGCGCAACCTTACCAAGATCTACCACCTGGGCGACACGCTTGTGCGCGCCCTGCGCGGGATCTCGCTCGACGTGCGGCGCGGGGAGTTCGTCGCCGTCATGGGACCATCAGGATCGGGCAAGACCACGTTTATGAACCTTATCGGCTGCCTGGATCGCCCCGATAGCGGCGACTACCGGCTCGTCGGTCGCTCCGTCAGCGGCATGTCTCCTGACGAATTGGCGGATGTGCGCAACCACCTTATCGGTTTCGTCTTCCAGGGCTTCAATCTGCTCAATCGCGCCACGGCCTTGAAGAATGTTACCCTACCGCTGATGTACGCGGGGATCGACAGGTACGAACAGGACCTGCGCGCGCGCAAGGCCCTGCACCTGGTCGGGTTGGGGGCGCGCCTCCATCACCGGCCTGCTCAGTTGTCCGGCGGGCAGCAGCAGCGTGTGGCCATCGCGCGCGCCCTGGTGAACGGTCCGGCTCTGCTGCTGGCCGATGAGCCTACGGGGAACCTGGACAGCCGGACCAGTATCGAGATTATGTCGGTGCTGCAAGCCTTGAACGCGCGTGGTCTGACAATCGTGCTTGTCACCCATGAACCGGATATCGCGGCCTATACCAAGCGCCAGGTTGTGTTCCGCGATGGTCGCATCGTGCATGATGAGGCGGTCGCTGCTCCTCGTTCCGCGCAGAGCGAACTGGCGGACTTGATGAACAAGCACTCCAGAGATACCAATGTCCAGGTTATGGAGGAGAAGCCATGAGCAGGGTGCCAGACACAATCCCCATGAGAGGCGCCAGCCAGCCAGTTCCTGCCGCCAAAAAATCGACGCCGCGCCTGCGTGGTGGGCTGATTGGAGCCAATTTTACCAGCGCGCTGGAGTCGTTGTGGGCCAACCGGATGCGCTCGTTGCTAACAACGTTGGGGGTGATCATCGGCGTGGCGGCTGTCATTGCCTCCGTGACACTCACCGGGGGAGCAAGCGCGCTCATCAATTCGCGGCTCAACACGTTGGGCACCAATTCTCTGACGATCAACCCCGGCGCGCCGAACAACGGGGGCGCAATCGGAGCCGTAGGCGGGGAGCAGACGCTGACGCAGGGGGATGCTGACTCCTTGCTGAAGGTACCTCATGCCGCCGAGGTCAGTCCTGTGCTCTCCACGAACGCACAGGTGGTCTATGGCAGCCAGAACTGGAACACCCGCGCCCTGGGCGTTTATCCCGCCTATCAGATCATTCAAGGCTGGTCGATTGCTCAGGGCGAGTGGTTTAGCGACCGCGACGAGCAGGCGGGCAAAGCCGTCGTCGTACTTGGGCAGACGGTTGCCAGCAATCTCTTTGACGCGACCGCAACCAATCCTCTTGGGCAGACGATTCGCATTCGCAACCAGTTCTTTCGCGTGGTTGGTGTGCTCCAATCCAAGGGCGCGTTGGGCGCCAATAACCAGGATGATATCGCCTTCGTGCCCTTCAGTGCGGCCCTCACGCGCCTCAAGAACACCCCCTTTGTGGATCAAATCCAGGTGCAGGTGGATACCGCCGACAACGTGAACCCGGTGCAGCAGAACATCACGATAATCTTGCGGCAGCGCCACCGCATCGCGAGTAATGGCACGAGCGATTTCCAGATCCGCAGCTCCAACCAGCTAGTGCAGACGGCGCAGCAGGCCACCGCGACGCTCACCCTTTTGCTGGTGGGCATCGCCGGCATCTCGCTGACCGTGGGCGGGATCGGTATTATGAACATCATGCTGGTTTCAGTGACGGAGCGTACACGGGAGATCGGCATTCGTATGGCTATCGGTGCGCGGCGGCGCGATATCCGCAACCAGTTCTTGATCGAGGCTGTGACGCTTAGTTGCCTGGGCGGCGCGATAGGCATCAGCCTGGGCCTGCTCTTCGGCTTCGCCATCACATCGGTCTTCGGTCTCCCGTTCGCGCCAAACACGCTTGCTGTCCTGCTAGCCTTCGGGGTAGCCGCGTTCGTCGGCATCACCTTCGGCTTCTACCCTGCGGTGCGCGCCGCGCGGCTCGACCCGATTGTGGCGCTGCGCACAGAGTAACGCGTTTGAGATGCACAGGAGGGTAGGAGTGCGAGGGAGGGAGGGGCTTGTAAACCGCGCCCCTCCCTCCCTTCATTTCCCCTTGCTGTCGTCCTTCTCCACGTGTGCCGCGCGTCCCTTATC
>JALYVR010000790.1 GCA_030853145.1 Chloroflexota bacterium
GTGCTATCCGGTGACCAGGACAGCGAGCGTATGTATACGTCCGACGTTTTTCCGTGTCCGGTATAAGTATAGATGAGATCGCCATGTGTAGCATTGAAGATGCGCACATCGTGATCGCCCACCGCGATATACTTGCCATCCGGCGACCAGGCCAGAACTTCTGTATAACCAGGGTCAGCCTTCTGCATCTGGAAACTATACAACACACGCCCCGTTGTCGCTTCCCGGACCTGTATCATATTACCACTGCCAAACGAGGCGATCATCCTGCCATCCGGCGACCAGGCTATACCGGTGTCGTCCAAAGAGGATGAAACTTTGTGACCTGTAGCGGCATACCAGACATGCACGCCTATCGTGCCGCCCGATGCCGCGATATACTTACCATCCGGCGACCAGGCAACCGTGTCAATGTAGTCGTTATAGTTAGCATTTGGCACGGTCTGGAGGATGCGAACGCGCTGGCCGGTCGAGACGTTCCAGACCTGCACATCGTAGCCAACGCCATTGCCGTTGACCGCCGAGGCGATCATTTTGCCATCGGGCGACCACGCCGAGTCGTAGACCATATTGCCTCCGCTGAAGCTGGCTTTAGGGTTGCCCCCTGGTATGACAATGTTTGCCGATGGCTGAACCATAGGCGGCGTATAGGTCACCAGCACCTGTCCTGTCCTGGCATCGACGACCTTCACATCATTGCTGGACATGGCAAGACGCGTCCCATCTGGAGACCAGGCAATCCAGGCACTTGCATTCCCCGGCCCGTAGGAGGTAATGTGCTTTCCCGTCAGCGCGTCAAAGGTTTTCACAGTTATGCCGCTGACCGCGATGCGTTTGCCATCGGGAGACCAGCCGACGGACACAAGGTTACCAGTATTCATCATATCTGGATAGTAGGTATAGAGCGTCTTGCCCAGAGGCCCATGAAAAGAAAACGGCGTCGGCGTAGACCCGGACGAAGTAGCAGTAGTTAGTCCACCGCTGCCAGTCTGTGTGCCCCGCTGCAATACATGAGAGAGCAGCAGCCAGGCAACGACGTTGATCAGCACCACCACAACGGCCAGGCTCAGCCCTACGGTCCGCCACACATGGCTGCGCGGCCGCCTGGGGCGATTGGGAGCAGAACCATTGATGCTTCCATTTGAGCGGGTCGTCAAGGGTTCCATTTCTGCGTAACGATCTGTATCTTGCATAAATTTTCCTTCCTTAGTATGATTTTCTTGCGCATATTCATCCCTGACAAAGCGAGGCAACCGGCGCCAGCTTTTTGCCAGCAAGGCCGCGAGAATGCTGCGGCCAGCAGAGTGCGGCATCGTTTCCGCGAGAGCAGCGCCCTGAACTACTATCTCAGGGCGTGTTTGACGCAGCGCGGATCGTGCAGCCGCACACACAGTAGCATCGGGGTCGTTCAAAGCCTCCAGTAAAGCGGCTACTGGAGTGCGTTCGCCCAGTGTTCCTAGCGTCAGGGCGGCCATCTCGCGCACCTGCCATTCGCTGTCATGCAGAGCCTGGGCCAATCGGCTCACCGGTGTGCGCACGCCCAGCATCCCTACGGCATGCACCGCTGCAGCCCGCACTGTGACATGGGGATCGTCCAGCGCTCTCGTGAGCGGCTCCAGCGGGGCATCCATACCCAGCATGCCTAACTGGCGCACTGCCTGCGCACGCACATACCATTCGTCGTGCTCAAGCTCAGCCACGAGGTCTGCTACCTGATCCAATTGAACGCGCGACCCGTCCAGACCAAGGCGCTGGAGCACGGTCGGCAACAACGAGGATGGCGCCTCCATGCTACCAGATCGCTCGTCGTTGTGCTCGCCATGTTGTTCGTTGTCGTCGTACTGCATGGTTTACCTCCTCTCCTGTTGCTGCGTGACAAGCAAGGCGCGCAGACGCCGGATTCCTCGATAGAGATGTGACTTGACCGAACCCATCGGCATGTTGAGCAGATCAGCGATCTCCTGATAGCTGAGACCCTCGAAATAGTAGAGGTTCACGACAGCGCGATACTGCTCTGGCAGCGTAGATACCAGCGCCTCCAGTTCGCGCTGCGCCTCGCGTCCCTCCACGATCACCTCAGGCTGACTCGTCGCGTCATCCTCTATGGCCAGGTGCGGCCCATCCTGAGAGAGATCGAGTGAGACATACGAGAGCCTGGCTTTGCGCATGCGCCCGTAAAAGATATTTAGCGTGATCTTATAGAGCCAGGGACGCAGAGCCAGTTCGCGTACCTGCTGAGGACCATACCTGGCCAGCGCGAAGTACGCCTGCATGAACGCTTCCTGCACAATATCTTCGGCCTCCTGACTACTGCCCGCCTGCCGCACCACAAAGGCATACAAACGGTGTTGATAGCGCAGCAGCAGGTGCGCGAAGTGCCGGTCCAGGTCGCTGGCCAGCAACGTCACAAGGTCGGAGTCGTCTTGGCGCATATCTTCCTTTCCGTCTATTTCGTCGCGCGCGTCTATATCCCAGAATGCGAAAATGGGCGATTATGTTGCAGCATAATGGGTTCTCATCAGATCTTCAGTGCATGTATGGGCGACAGGGGTAGGGGCGCGGTTTACAAGCCCGCGAAGCTTGCCAACCG
>JALYVR010000791.1 GCA_030853145.1 Chloroflexota bacterium
CCGCAAGGGAGGGCCACTACACATAGGCCGTCGCATGAAGCTGTAGGGACGCGATTTATCGCTTGTACATGCTATAATTGATACATTAAAACATATCCTCGAAAATATCCTGCGGGCGATTTAACGTGCTGAACATGATAAATCGCGTTCCTAAATAGGAAGAATCACAGAAAAATGAGAGCGAGCGACAGGACCAACAACATGCTGTGGCCCTCCTGCCTTGCCGCTCGCTCTATCATACAATAGAGTTCCAAATGACTGTTGCGAAACCGGTTATTTCGTCCCGCGCAGGTGATCTTCAGCATTCATGGCGGCGGTGGATTCTTTGGTTCTGCCAGTTGACCGGTGTGGATGGGAAGCCATGCTGAGAGTATAGGTAGCGCATAACCTATGCTCTCAGCATGGCTTTTCTCTTGTTTTCTTTGCTCAAAGCGAGTATGGTGTCTCTAGTCAGCAAAAATTGAGGCAGCAGAAAGGAACAAGCCATGCGTATTCTGGTCATTGGAGGCACCAACTTTATGGGGCCATATATCATCAAGAATCTGTCCACAGCAGGACACGAGGTGAGCATCTTTCATCGTGGCCAGACAAGGGCCGAACTGCCAGAGGGAGTAAAAGAGATCCTGGGAGATCGTGATCATCTGCTGGACTATGCCAGCGACTTGCAGAAGTTGGAGCCCGAAGTCGTACTGCATATGGTGGTCTGGCATGAGCAGCACGCGCGCGACCTGATGCAGACCTTCGCAGGCGTGGCCAGGCGTGTCGTGGTTGTCAGCAGCCAGGACGTGTACCAGGCTTTCGGGCGTGTCAACAGGCACGAAGATGGCGAGATTGATCCCTCTCCGATTACCGAGAACTCGCCTCTGCGCACAAAGCTCTACCCATATCGCGGTGAGACGCTCAGGGCAGAGGATGATCCTCAACGCTGGATGGATGACTACGACAAGATCCCGGCTGAGCATGTTATCATGAACCATCCCAAGCTCTCCGGTACCATCCTGCGCCTGCCGGCAGTCTACGGGCCGCACGATCCTCAGCATCGCATGTTTCCCTATCTTAAACGTATGCTCGATGGGCGAGAGGCCATCCTGCTGGAAGAAGGGGAGGCCAACTGGCGCTGGACGCATGGGTATGTGGAGAATGTCGCCGACGCCATCGCCCTGGCTGTGACTGACAAGCGGGCTGGTGGGCGGATCTACAATATCGGCGAGCCATTTGCGCTCAGCGTCGTCGAGCGCGTCGAGCAGATTGCGAAAGCTGCCAACTGGCATGGGCGCATCGTTATCCAACCTGCTGAGCGTGTGCCCGAGAGGCTGCGTCTGGGCATCAACGCGGCTCAAGATATTGTGGCTGATACGACCCATATCCGTCAGGAACTCGGCTACAGCGAACGCATCGACCTGGCAGAAGCATTCCAGCGCACAATTGCCTGGGAACGCGATCATTTCCCAGAAAAGATCGATCCCGAGAGGTTTGATTACGTAGCGGAAGATAGAGCGCTCGCTGAATCGATGCAATAGACATGTTTGCGAATTACGCATTATGTAGTAGTGAAATCAACAAGGCCTGTGCGAAAAAGAGCGTTTAATTGTCTAAAGTCGCCTGACCTCCCTGTGTATCCGCCAGTGGCAGCGTGAACCAGAAGGTCGAGCCTTTGCCGGGAGTGCTCTCGACGCCTACGGCTCCGTGATGGCGTTCGATGATGGTGTGGCAGATGTGGAGTCCGACGCCCAGGCCTACGCCGGAGCCAGTTTGTACCTCGACGCCTGGCACGCGATAGAAGCGCTCCCAGACACGCTGCTGGTTCTCGGCCGAGATCCCAGGTCCCTCGTCCTGTACCGAGACGCGGGCCGTGTGTGCGTCTGGCGTATCGAGGGTCACCACCACCGGTCGGCTGGTTTCTGAATACTTGAGGGCATTGGTAAGATAGTTCGTGACCACCTGGCGGATACGGTCGGCATCTGCCATCACGGGAAGCGGGTCGCCTGTGTGTACTACCAGGGAGATGGTACGCTCAGGGGGAGCCATGTTTCTGTGATCCTCAACTACCTCTTGCAGCAGGGTGACCAGGTTATTGCATTTAAGTAGCAGTTCCAGCCGCTGCGCCTGGATACGCGAGACATCCAGCAGGTCATTGACCAGCCGGATGAGGCGATCGATCTGGCCGTTGGTGCGCGTCAGGAGTTCCTGGGCGATAGTCAGGGCCTGGTGAAGCTGGGTCGTGGCGCGCGCGGTCGCTTGCGGGTCCTGGCCCATCACAATGTCGGCATCCGCGAGGATCGCTTCTACAGTTTTCACGCGCCGGGCTGCTAACTGCACATTGCCTTTGATGGCGGTAATCGGGGTCTTCAGTTCATGGCTGGCGAGACCAAGGAACTCGTCCATGCGGCGGTGGGCTTCGCGCAGGGCCAGCTCTCGTGAGCGCGCCTCCTCGCGGTCGCGCAGCAGGCGCTCGCGTTCGATCACCAGGCCGGCCAGTTTCGCCACAGCGCCTGTCAGCGCGATCTCTTCAGCGCTATAGGTGTGTGCAGTTCCGCCATAATCCAGCGAGAGGAAGCCGGTAAGCTGGTCCGCGATGTACATCGG
>JALYVR010000126.1 GCA_030853145.1 Chloroflexota bacterium
GCATAGCGCCAGGGACCCGCGTCATGGAAGGTCATGATGCTACGCGGTCCGAATGGCTGAAAATACGGCGGCGGGAACGAAGGATAGTGCATCACGGCGAGTCGCAGCCGGGTCAGCACCAGTGGAAACCACACCTGCTTAATGAGCAGTTCGTTTGTCGTTGGGCAGATGACAGCTTCAAAGGCGTCACGAAACTCCTGCAAATCAGGGTGTATCTCGCGCGCAAAGAAAAAAACATAGCGCACCGGTCGCTCGCTCTCCTGAAGCTGCACCAGGTGCCTGGCAAGCTCCAGAGCATAACGAAAGATGCCCGTTGAACGCCGCCAGACGCCCGTCAGGTCTACGCCGACGCGTAGCGGTTCACTGGTCATGCCCCGCTCCTTTTCAGCAGAGAGGGGGCAAGTACCGGCCGCACACGCCCATGTACTCACCTCCTTCTCAGTTCAACGCTTACAGCCCGAAGGCAAAGAGTTGTCTATCCTGGTTCCCAATATACAACACGCCAACACACCCTACGATAGCAGTTATTTATATTTAGGGAAGAGCAAAACGGTGATAAAGCCGTTAAGAATCGGTTGTGAATTCCTATGCCTGCACCTTATCCTGACTGCCATGGCCGCATTCGTCAAGAAATCTTAAGGTTATCTCCGCAACCTTAACCTTTTCTTAACCGCCACCATCACAGGACCCTGATAGCAAACTGGTACCATAGAACAGTCTAAAAAATAGACTTTAGCCCATTTATGTGTCATTGTATGCTCATAGACCTGGAAATATGAACACAGCTTTTTCAGATTTCTGTATGAAGTATAGCAGAAGAGGATACAGACGTTAGAGGAGAAATCGTGCAGGAATTGTGTCTATTTGGAGATGTTTGATGAGAAAAGATGAGGCTAGTTCTGATACCTACACAAATCGGACGAGGCGGGCGGCACGGCTGGCTCCTTATACTAGATTCCTGCTGCGTTGGGGTTGGTTTATCGTGCTCTCAATCGCGCTGGCGACTGTAGTTACCTGGCTCTTGCCGGATAGCGCGAGTCCACCTGCGTACCAGGCGACGTTGGGTATTCAAGTTTCCCTGCCCCCAGGTATGGCAAGCGCAACGAACATCAACACTTCAACTACATTTTACTCGGATCTCTTTATGAGCCCTGGAACGCTGAGCCTCGTTCTGCCCAAATATAAGGACCTCCAGTTAAGCGACCTGGAAGCTCTGGTTGTAGCCACCCCCGTGACCGATACCAATTTTATCGATCTCAGCGCATCTGGCTCTACCCCCAAAGACGCCATGAAACTGGCGATCGATGTATATAACGCGGCAGTGACCGAAGTGCATACGCACCGCTCTATGGTGGTAACCAGGTTGACGGCATCTCTCAACACCGAGATCAAACAGTGCCAGGACGATGCCGCGAATTCACAGGCGCAACTCCAAACATTGACGATAGAGCATCTGACCGACTCTTCCCTCTACCTACAGATCAATAGTCTCTATCAACAGCAACTCCAGTGTGTCGCTAATATAAATAAAGAATTGTTGCAACTGCAACAGCAAGGCTTTGGTAGCAACGATATTCTGCGTCTGAGCAAGCCAACGCCGGATATCACGACGATCTCAAGCAGCCCGCCCACTCAGGGACTGCGTCTGGCCCTCTCGCCTCTCATTGGCGCGATCATGGGCCTGGGCGGCATTCTGCTCGCCAGTACCTTTTCGAATAGGTTGCCGTCACGAGGCAAGAAGCGCGAGCTATTGCTGCCATGGGTCATTGCGACTATCCCGCTCCTGCCACGCTCACGCGATAACCGTGTACAAGTCATCAAGCAAACAAGCCCATGCCTGCCATTATGGCGCCACCTGCGCTACCAGACAAGTGAGCATGAACGGCCACTGAACCTGATTACCGTGACCAGCCCCAGAGGTCACGAGGGGAAAAGCACCATCGCCATTGGCCTGGCTATTGCAGCCGCCCAGAGCGGCCTGCGCACCCTGCTGGTTGACGGCAACCCTCAACGGCCGATCCTGCATTCCTGGTTCCATGTCTCCAATGCACAGGGAACGCTGGACGCCTCCCGGCTGCTGAATACGGGACCCCAGACCCCTTCTCCGATTATACGTACCTCCGAGCTTAACCTGGGCTTGATCCCGATCGGCAATAAACAGCCAACTACAGACGAGCTGGCGGAACTGCTGCAGATCGATATGCTGCGCCCATTTACCGAGGTCTTACGTCGCCAGGCCGATATCGTGATCATTGATGGCCCCTCTCTTTTAAGCGACGCCAATGCCACCAATCTCGTACAGCTCTCCGATATGGCGCTGCTGGTCATCGATGCCCAGAAAAGCCAGAGCACGGCAGTGGTAGAGGCAGAGAACCTGCTGTCAACTATCGGTATATCTTCCGCTATCGTGCTCAATCGCGCGAACCCAGAAAGTATGGAATAGCTATGAAGCAAGATATAGACAGGAACTCTGCACCGAAACAGAGAAAAAATTCTTCTGGAAGAACGATCTCTTTTCCGCCAGCAGCATTGACGATAACGCTGGTAGTCTATCTTGGCTTGACGGCCGCGCTGGCTTTCCTTATGGGAAACGCGACTATTGATCCCAGCGTCGGCTTGATCGGGGCGGTTGTCATTAACCTGGTGGTGCTTTTCTTCATGCGCTCCGAGGTAGCTCTGCCGCTCTACCTGCTAGTAGCCGGGCCCAGCGTCGCGCTCTCATTAAGCAGTTCTGGACTGCTATCCAGGCTCTACATCGGCAATATGTTGTTCTTCCTGATCGTGCTGATCTGGCTCCTGTTCAGGCTGTTGCCGAACCGTAAATCGGGACGGCCCATTCTCATTCCCGCTCTCATGTGGCCACTGTTGGGTCTGATCGTGGCCGGCATCGTCTCGATTATCTACTCGCACCTGGTCCCTGATCCCAATGTCAGCTACTCTTTCGCGCACTCGACCACCAGCGTGGTAGTGACAAACGCGGCTGAGTTGATGCTATTGATTGGTCTGCCTATGTTCCTGGTCGTCGTCCCTGGTATGGTCCACACCGTGCGCCATGTCAAGTGGGTACTGACGGCCTATACGATTGTGGGCCTGCTCTATGCACTGGGAACAATTTTCGCGGCTCCCCTTGGCCTCTATTCTAAAGAGGTGATCCTTGGCGTGCGCCGCCCACAGGTCTTCGGGTCAGTCTCCAGCGGTCTGGGTACGCTGATCGTACTCTTCACCTGTATCGCCCTCTGCCAGGCTCTCTATAGCATAAAGGCGGTCAAACGCCTGGGATGGGCCGCTCTAACGGCCATTTTCACTATCGGCGTGATTATGACTGTTGGCCGCGAATCCTGGCTCGCGCTCCTTCTTTCAGTGCTGGCCATCGTGGCTATTTATACCCGGAACTGGAAGGCGCCTCTGGCAGCGCTCCTGCTCCTCCTGCCTCTGGTGGTGGTCACAGGCGCGACCGACTTCTTCGACCCCTCTAAAACTTACGGGAGCGATCGCTTTAAAATCTGGCAGGATGCCATCGCTATCTGGCAACATAGTCCCTTGATCGGGATTGGCGCCGGCGACTACCAGTTCTTTGACCTGGTGTATGGTACCGATGTAGTGGGTATCGCCCATAATCAATATTTGCAGGTACTCGCCGAAATGGGTATACCCGGCTTCGCCAGTCTCCTCTGGGCCCTGGCCTCGGTAGCATGGGTCTGCACAAAGAGTTTCAAGGCCGCAAAGACGAGGCTCGGCAGATCACTGGCTCTCGCCTATATCGGGTACTTCGTTTCGGTCATCTTCGGCGGCTTCTTTACCTCCTCGTTTGTCCCATCCGCCGCTGATGGGGGCGGTACCGCAGCCTTTGTAGAGGTGTCATATCGCTGGCTCTTGCTGGGTCTTGTGCTCAGCATCCCTAACTGGGAAACCGAAGCCGCCCAGTTAGAAGCGGAAGCCGACGAGCAGAAGAAGAAAGCGCTCTCTCCTCCCCCGGTAGAGACGGTAGCTCTTCCCAGCAAAACACTGTAAAGCGTTCCTGAGTATCTTCACGAATGGGAGAGTTCACCAGACAGTGGGAAGAGTTCCTTCAATCTCTCCAAGCATAAAGGTGACCAAGCCGTGACCTGCCATTCCAATTTATATCGGTAGTAAAGTCTAGTTCCTCCAGTAATTTTCGCATCTCATCGTGTTTCATCTTTGAGATGCCATCATGAAACTCCATGGCTATTTTTCTGATCCTTTTAAGCTGGTCCTTTGGGGTCGAACTGAGTATCGATCCCTCTGCCCCTTCACAATCCATTTTGAGGAAGTCAATCTGCTCAATGTTGTTACTATCTATAATATCCTGTAGCGTAGTAGTGGAAACTTCCTTGTATTCTCCGGTTTGCTCAGGCTTAACGCTTTTAAGTTTACGAGCCGTGCTATCCACTGACTCAAGCAATAGTTCTGTTCCACTCTTATCAGAAACAGCAAGATTGTAAGGGATGACGTTTTTCAACCTGTTTGCACGTATATTGCCCCTCAGAAATTCGAAGCAGCTTTGGGATGGTTCAAAGGAATAGACGGTATTTTGTGTTTTAGAGGCAGCAAAGGCTGTAAATACCCCTATGTTCGCTCCGATATCTACCACGAGATCATTGCTTCCGATGTGAAGATGGGTGGGATTGTACACACGCTTAAAGAAAATGTCATCTATATCCCACCAGTGTATCGCAGGAGCCTCGAAGTGAAACCCATTCCGCAGAATTATTGTAGTAGGTTTTTGGTGCTTTGCAATCGGAACGGCAATTTCTCTCCAATTCTTGCACCTCAGTGTAAATCCTATTGCATCAACTTTAGACATATTCAGCCTCCTTGTCGAATGTCTTGAATATTTTTATTTCACTATATTTTAAATGTACAGGCGCAGTCAATAAAGTGATGGATTGGTTATGACTTGGTTAATATTTGATGCAACACATGTAGATTTCTTTATCTTCAAGGCAGTGGCCATCGCCCTTACGGACACGCCCGATTTCCGCTTATTTATGTCTTCCGTGTACGCCTATGAGGCAAGCCACGCGCCACGGGACGACCAGCGCGCAAAACGATCCTAAGCGTTTCTCGCAGCGCGAAGAACGGGTGCAAAGCGTAATAGACCCAGTAGAGACGCAGCGGCAGGCGCGAATGCTCCATGTAGAGCCTGCCAAGATGGGTGGGGCTGGGGAAGAGCGCCCGCAACTCCACCAGGCAGAGCGTTTTTAGGTCGTCCACCATCAGATGCTGCATCAGCTTCCGCGCGCGCCTGCTCGATCTGCGCAGCACTGCTAGCGTATCTTGTCCGATGAACCGCGCGATCAAGCGGCGCACAAAGGTCGGAGGCGCGAATGTCTCCAACTGCGCCTCCGGCACGGAAACGCCCCACAGGAGCTGGCACCAGCGAACGATAGAGTAGACTGTGGCCTTCGATCCCTGCTGGCTCGCTAAGCGGTAGAGCTGTGACCAGTCCAGGCGGTCCCCCCAATGATGCAACGCCAGCGCCACATCATACAGCCAGATCAGGCGCTCAAAATAGTGCGACCGGCAATGCCAGCAAAGATACAAAAAGAGATCCTCTAATCCCATCCCCTGCACCTGGGTATCGAAGGCGGTGATCGGCCGCGCGCGCTGCCAGATACTGGCGACATCGAAAGAGATACCAAGTTCATTGGAGTGCGGCGCCGTATGCAGCTCTATCATCAGATAGCCCACAGCGACGGCCTTGACATATACAAAGGCGGCGCGCTGCCTGGAGATCGACTCAAATCGATATTCCTGGAAATAGACATAGCCCGACTTCTCAAGCAGGGCGACGGCCGCTGCCAGGTCGCGCGGATGGACCATCAGGTCCACATCGTCAAAGTAGCGCAGGTCGGGGTGCGGGTAGAGCGTAGAGGCTAGATCAGCCCCCTTCAACACCAGCACCGGGATGCGCGCATACGCGATAGCCCCCAAAACCTGCTTCAACTCAGCGCTATACCACAGGCTGAGGAGACACATCTCGCGATAGCAGGCGCGCATACGCGCATACTGCTCGCGCCCAACCCGCGGCTCAAGCGTTTCAGCGGGGATCTCTTGCAGCAGGAGCGGCAGACAGCCCTGCAGGAGGCGGGCCTGGACCTCAACACGCATGTTGCGTAACGTCCGGTCCAGTTCTTCCACCCCACTATAGGTAAACGCCAGCGCGTCCTCGATGGGCAACGCATCCCTGGCGCCATCTTCCGCATGATCTACCACACCCACACGCGGGGAACTCATACCCAACGGCCTAACTTATTTACAATCAGCCCACACAACTTGATACCGGTGTTTGCCAGGTCCTCTTTTATATTGAGCACCTGCTTCATACGATCCTTGGTGGCATCGACCACCACCAGCGTCTGATCGCTGAGCGACCCAAGGACGTGCGCATCACCGTGGTTGAGGGGCGGGCAATCGATGATGATGAAATCCACCGGCTGCGAGGCCCACTTGAGGAACTGGCCCATCTCCGGCATGCTGAGCAGGTCTGCTGGATTCAACCTGGTTTTGCCGGCCGGGAGCAGATATAACCCTGGCAGGCTAGTCGGCTTGATGAAGTTGTCAACCGGGAGCTTATCGATGATATCAACGCTGGAGTTAAACCCCGGCCCGCTGGGTGTGTTCATCTTGACCTTGCGCGCCTCTTCTAGCATCAATGCCAGTCCGGCCTCGTTTGGTACTCCCACCTGCTCATGCAGCGTAGGCGTATACAGATTAGCATCGATGAGCAAGATACGCCGTTTGCTCTGCGCCAGCATGGCCGCCAGTTGCGCGGCGATACTGCTCGTGCCGGCCGCCGGCCGCATGCCCATGATGGCGATGATCCTGGCCTTGGCCTCCTCCGCGTGGAAGAGCACATCCGCCATCATCACCCGGCAATCTTCGGCATACTCCGTCTTGGCCTCAATCAGCTCGCGCAGCGGCATGGGCCTCTCCCACCTCAACGAACCCAGCACCGGTACTGACACCTTTTGTTGTAAAGCATACACCTCGTTGATTCGACCAGCCGCTTGCTCAAGCAGGGTGATCACCATCAGCCCCAGCAAGAAGACCACCAGCAGCATCACCGGCACAAATGGGATCGACCCAATGACCGATGAGGGCTTTGTGGCCGGCGCCGCGGACTGGATGATGGTAAAGGGCCTGCTGTACAATGCCTGTTCCGTTAAAAGTCCTTGCTGCGTGGCTATATAGCTGCTTTGCTGCGTGCGCTCCTGGCTGATTTGGTTCGATAACTGCGTGAGCGCCGCCGTATTCGCAGGTGGCGTCGCCGCGTATTGCTTATTCAGGTTATCTATGGTTTTTTGCTCATTGTTGATGTAACCCGTGTACAGCCTGATCTCTGTATCATACTGCGACTTGATGGAAGCATTCTCCTGCACTACCAGCGACTGCGCCAGCGAGTTCGCGATATCGGCCGCCATGCGCGCGTTGGGCAAGGTCACTTGAATCTGGATGCTCTGCGAAGGAGTGTCGGGGATCACAACAAGATTCTTGGTAATAAACGCCTGCCGGTCAAGATGAGGATATTTCTGGAACACCGGCTCGACAACAGTATCAGATGTCACATGCGTACTATAAGCGGCAACGGGCTGGATGATATTAGTTTGGGATGCGTGGGACTGGGCATTCAATTGCACAACCGCTGTGGATTGGTACGTCGGGGGCAGCGCTGCTGCAAGCACCTTGCCCGCTACAAACCCTACCACCAGGCACAATACCAGCAGCCAGGACCACCGTATAAAAGATCTCACTATCACTTTCATCAATGTATCTACTTTCCTCATTGACGCATCCATCCTTTTTGATAGACTGTGGTCTCAATAACAGATCCAAAGCCATATCAAATCTCAGCTTCATCGATCACCGTAAGAGGCCCGCCCCGCATCTCACTTCCGGTGAACTGCCAGAGCAGCATGTCACAAGGATAACCTACATCCACCAACGTTCTTGATGATAACTTGTAAAGAAGTGGTTACGAATTACAGGCTATGGTTATAACTTCGCAACCAACTTCCAGACAAATCGCTATCACCTGGCGGTCATTTGAGTACCAGCGCCGCGTCCTGGTCGCGCTGTCCACGATGCGCCTGCATCTCCTCGTAGAGCCTGTTCAAAATAGCTGCGGCAGCGCCCCAACTGTGGTAGCGCTCGACGTAGCCACGGCCAGCCTGGCCCAGCCGCCGGGCCAGATCATTGTCCGCCAGCAGTTTGAGTACCGCGTTCGCGTAGTTCCGCGCCCCTTCAGCTACCAGCAGGTGCTCTCCATCCTTCACTTGTAATGAACGACACGAGCCAGGAGTAGCAACAAGGGGAGTACCCATTGCCAATGCCTCTAGTACTTTATTCTGCATGCCGGCGGCGACCAGTAGCGGCGCCAGCGCCAATGATGCCCCGCCAAGATAGGGTCGTATATCCGGCACGTAACCGGTCACCGTAATACGCTTATCCGCACCCAGATCGCGCACCGCCGGCGGGGGATTGTTGCCTACAATCGTCAGGTGTACCTGTGGCCGCTGCTTCCAGATACGCGGCAGTACCTCACGGCAAAAATCAAGTATAGCCTGTGAATTTGGATAGTAGTCCATTTTGGCGCAGAAGACAAGCGAATCGCTAGCGCGTGGTCCTATTGGGGGAGTGAAATAGGCCAGATCAACGCCGTTGGGAAGCACCTGAACGTGCTCAGGCGCCACGCCAAGTTTGAGCAACACCTCGCGATCATGCTGCGAAGTGATCGCTACCCGATCAACCCCGGCCAGCATGGCGGGTTCGTACAGCCGCATCTTCTTGAGTTCGGTAGTAATAAAGGCTTTCTTCAATGGATTGCGTGCGGAACTCCGCTGTTGCTCCAGGTACCACGAAATACAATCGACCGAGTCATACAGCACCGGCAGCCTCTGGCGTATGCCCACGGTCCTGAGTGCCGGCATGACTTTAATTAATTCACCATGCACAATATCAATGGAGCGCGCGTTTATTACGTGTTGAATATGTTTTATAAAGGAAGGGGACTGATAATAGGCCACACGCAAAGGCAATCTCGTGGGCAACGCCCTGAGGCAATTCGTGTATGCCCGCATCCTGGGCAGCGGCACCAGGTCAACCGAGGCGCAATAGTTCGCCACGTCGCCGACCAGCTCGCGCTCATACTCAGCGCATAACAGGGCCACCAGCGAGATCTCATGCGTCGCGCTGAGCGCCTTGATCAACTGGAAGGGCCGCACGCGGATACGCGACGGGATATATGGCGTGACAAATACAATACGCATGTTATAACTTTCTTGTCCATCAATGTGCTACTCAGCATAGCTCATAAGGCCACACGAGGCCATTGTACTGAGCAGTCGCATAATAGCATAGCAAGAAACATACACACGGGCAGTGTTCCAACGGTTGAGAAAATAGAGATATTCGCCCATTTCGGTTAACGATTCTTGACCGTCACGCCGCAACCTGCGGAAATAACGGCCGCCTGCGCTTACCATGAGAAACCTTAACCGGATTAGCGTATTCATAATCATATCTTAACTTATTCGCTACCGACATGTATGAGATGCTCTGATACACTATACACGTCGAGGGATCGAGACAAAACTAAATAGCATCGAAAGACATTGGTATGGAACAAATTATCGTAACATTACCAGCGCGGCCGGCGGAAGAAGGTCCAGCTTCACAGGTGGCTGCGGTGGGTAATAGTGCTCTTCAGCAATTGAGCGCGATTAGCCCATCTATTGTTCGCGAACCTTCAACTCTCTATTATGTCTTAAAGCGTATCACCGATATCGCTCTGGCTCTATTTGGCATCCTGGTGTTGATGCCTGTGTTTCTCACCATTGCTCTCTGCATCAAGCTTGATGATAGAGGCGCGGTCTTCCATTTCCGTGAGATCATCGGGTACCACGGACGACGGTTCTTCGCCCTGAAGTTCAGGACGATGATACC
>JALYVR010000792.1 GCA_030853145.1 Chloroflexota bacterium
TTATCATCGACCACCATAATCAGATTGTGGCCTCCATCTGGCGTTTCTTGCGGTGCGGATATGGCATAGATATCTTGCAGCATTGCTGGTAGGCCTTCACTAGCAAAGGGAGCTATCATGACGGTTTCCTCGTGCAAACGCGGAATATCCTGCTCAACGTAGTGATGAGCCACCTTGAGTGGCAGGATCACCGTAAAGGTACTGCCCCGCCCTGGAACGCTGCTGACTGCCACTGTTCCTCCCAGCAATGTCGTCAACTGGCTGACAATCGAGAGGCCAAGCCCTGTTCCCCCAATCTTGCGCGTATAACTGCCATCAGCCTGGTAAAAGGCTTCGAAGATGCGTTTTTGAATGGCTGGTGGAATGCCAATACCGCTATCTTTCACAGCAATCGCCAGGCGTTCTTCCCGCTGATCTGGGGAGCGCACGTGTGTCGCCGATACCGTCACTTCACCTTGCTCTGTAAACTTCAGCGCGTTTGACAACAGGTTGAGCAGAATCTGGCGTAATTTCAGCGGATTGCTTTCGAGAAAATCCACCCCCTCTTCAATCTCTGTTCTCACGACGAGGTTCTGGCTGAAAGCTATCGACCCCGTCTCTTCGACCAGCGAAGTCAACAATTCTCGCACGTCCACCCGGCTGTAGTTAACAACCATCCGACCTGCCTCGATTTTTGTCAGGTCCAGCACATCGTTAATCAAGCTGAGCAAGTGTTGACCATTTCTGAGGATGCGCTCCAGGTTGCCGCGCTGGCGCTGGCTCAACGTGTCTTTTGCCGTATCTCCCAACAATATCTGGCTGAAACCGATAATGGAGGCCAGTGGGGTGCGCAATTCGTGTGACATCGTGGAAAGGAACTGGTCTCGCATGCGATTCGCTTCTTCCAGCGCTGAATTTAAACTCGTCAATTCATCGCGTTGCTGGCAGAGTTCTCTGTTCGTGAGTTCCAGCTCATGGCGTATCACCAGCTCTTTGGCCTGATCCTGTAATCTGGCTTTGCTGATACGTAGCACCTCCTCAGTGCGTTTCTGGTCATCAATGTCTGTATAGGTGCCAACCCACTTGCTGATCGTGCCATGGGCGTCCCGCAGCGGCAAGGCACGGCCCAGATGCCAGCGATACATGCCATCCGCCGCCCTCTTGAGGCGAAACTCAACCTCATAGCTGTCGCCTGCCTCCACAGAACAAGCCCATGTATCTACACATGCCTGAACGTCAGCGGAATGAATTGCGGGACCCCAGCCCCACCCTTGCGTCTGTTCACACTTCATACCGGTATACTCAAACCATTTCTGGTTGCAGTAATCGATCCCCCCATCCGCTCGCGCGGTCCAGACTATTTGGGGCATGGCATTGGCCATCAGCCGGAGGTTCTCCTCGCTTTGAGCCAGCGCCTGCTGGACTTTTTTCCGCTCATTGATATCTTTAAAGTAAACGGTAAGACCAGCATTTGAAGGAAGCACATGCGCCTCATACCAGCGATCATGAGGTGGGTAAAACTCTTCGATTTCAGTAACCACGCCTTCTGCCATGGCTTTATGATACTGCTGATAAAATCCAGAACCGATGGCTTCAGGAAACACGTCCCAAAGATTTCTTCCGAGAAACTCTTCACGCTTCTTCGCCCAAAGAAACTCCGTCTGCACATTAGCAGCCGTGATATGCCATGTCTTATCGACAGAAAAGGCGGCATCGGTGATACTCTCAAGGAGGGCACTGAGTTGCCTCCTTAAGTCCTCAATCTCTTCTTCTGCGCGCCTGCGTTTCGTGGCCTGCGCTGTTTCACGCTTGCCAGGCAGGTGCGACGATGGATGTTTGCGTGTCATACCTGATCCTCCCTCTGTATTGCATTTCTTCTCTGTTCTTCTATCGGTGTACGCGACAAAAAAATAGCCGGCCCCTCTCGCGTAGGGACCGGGCGCAGGCCAGCGGCGCCCCTCGCGGGGCTTATATCTGCTACGAGGATGAACGGGGATATTCCTGCAAAACTTCCGCGACACAGCGGCGCAGTTCATCGGGAGTAAAGGGCTTGACCAGGTAGCGTGTGCCCCCGCTCTGGAGGCCCTGCTCGATTTCGGCGGCCTGCCCTTTGGCCGAGAGGAAAATAATGGGAATGGCCGCGGTCGCTGGATCTGCGTGCAGGTGGCTGGCCACCTCCAGGCCCGTCATCTCAGGCATCATGATATCCAGAAGCACTAGATCAGGCTGTACCTCCCGGACCAGTTTCAGGGCCTGCGCGCCGTTCTGTGCCTCGGAAAGGTCATAGGTACGCAGCAAGAACGTAATCAAGCGACGAATGTCGGCTTCATCATCGGCGATCACCAGGCGAGACTTCATAGCATGCCCCTCCCCTGCCTGCTCCACCACGCGTTTCCCCAGGGGGAACATTCAATGCAGGCGGTCCTGTCGTATGTGTTAGCCAGCGTTCTCAGTTGCATCATTTCCTCTTGTCCACGCCCAACGTAGGGGCTTTGTCTGTAGTATAGCCCCCACCTCCAAACGCGTAGAGGCAACACAGCGCCGCCCCCGTCCCGTCGCCGCCATCGTCGCGTAGCGCGTGGCAAGC
>JALYVR010000793.1 GCA_030853145.1 Chloroflexota bacterium
GTCCAGATACGCAACCGGGGCACGGTGGCCGGTAGTATCGCGCATGCCGACCCCGCCTCCGAACTACCCGCTCTGCTTACCTGTCTCAACGGTGAAGTGGTTGCGCAGAGCACACGCGGTGAGCGTATATTGAAGGCGGAAGAACTCTTCACGGGCTACCTCAGTACCAGCCTGGAACCTGACGAATTGCTCACAGAGGTGCGCTTCCCCTGGATTCCGCCCCAGGCTGGCTGGGCCTGTATGGAATTCACGCGCCGCGCCGGTGACTTCGCCCTCGTGGGAGCCGTCGCCGTACTCACGCCCGCGCTGGATGATCGCTGTCTCTCTGCCCAGGTGGCCTATTTTGGCGTTGCTGGTTCCGCTGTGCGCGCACGGGCCGTTGAAAATGCGCTCACCGGCAGCGCCGTGGATGAAAAAGTGCTTAATGACGTGGCGGAGTTGGCTCGCGATGTTGTGAGCGAGGATATGAGCGATGTGCATGCCACTGTCGATTACCGCCGTGACCTCGCCGTTGAACTCACCAAACGTGTATTGAAAACCGCCTGGGAGCGCCGCACATCGTAAATGCGCTCAGATATAGAAAGGGCATGCGCCCATGCAAGAGCATGAAGAACTTCCTTCTTTCGCCGAAGAATGTCCTCTCTCGGTGACCGTTAACGGTCACCTCTATGAGCAACAGGTCCCAGTACGGTTGCTGCTCTCAGATTTTCTGCGCCACACGATTCACCTCACGGGGACCCATGTTGGCTGCGAACACGGAGTCTGCGGCTGCTGCACGGTGTTGCTGAACGGCGAGGCGGTCCGCTCCTGTCTGATGTTCGCGATTCAGATCGATGGCATGGCGATCACGACGGTCGAGGGGCTGGCCGGTGTCAGTAGCGACCTGCATCCTATCCAGCAGGCATTTCAAGAGAAACATGGTCTGCAATGCGGCTTCTGCACCCCTGGCATTCTGATGACGGTGCATGCTATGCTGCACGAGAACCCCACTCCCAGCGAAGAGGAGATCCGTCATGGCCTTTCTGGTAACCTGTGCCGCTGCACCGGCTATCAGAACATTGTTGAGTCAGTCAAGCTCGCGGCCGCATACCTGCACGAGCCGCAGACGGAGGTGGACTAATGGCGACACGCTGGTTTGGCGCGCCCGTACAACGCACCGAAGATCCCCGCCTGTTGCGTGGGCATGGCACCTATGTCGATGACATCGACCTGCCCGATACGCTGCATGCCGCCGTGCTGCGCAGTCCCTACGCGCAGGCGCGCGTCGTGTCCATCGACACCACGGCCGCGCAGGCGCTCCCCGGTGTCCACCTGGTGCTGACTGCTAGCGACCTTGGCGATGTGCTGGAACCATCTCCGCTGCTGGTGCCCCATGATGCCCTGACGCAGCCGCGCACGCAATTGCCGCTGGCGCGCGACGAGGTCCACTACGTTGGCGAGGCGGTGGCTTTTGTAGTAGCTGAGAGTCGCTATATCGCCGAAGATGCGCTCGAACTCATCGATGTCGAGTACGAGTCGCGCCCCGTTGTTCACAATCTGGAGACGGCTGCGGCGGAAGGTGGGCCGCTGGTGCATACCGATGTGCCGGGCAACGTTGCCGCGCACTTTGTGCAGGTCGTTGGCGATCCCGATACGGTGATTGCCAGCGCGCCGCATGTGATCCGCGAAACGCTCACGATAGAGCGCGGGTCCGCTATGCCCATGGAGTGCCGGGGCATCGTGGCGCGCTGGGAACCGTTCGAAAGTATGCTCACCTGCTGGATATCGACCCAGGGACCCATTCCCATACGTAACGGCCTGGCGGCCATCTTCCACCTGCCGGAATATAAGGTCCGGGTGATCGCGCCCGATGTGGGAGGTGGCTTCGGCACCAAAATTATGATGTTCTACCCCGAGGAGATTCTGGCGCCGTTCGCCTCCATCCAGCTTGGCAGACCTGTCAAGTGGATTGAGGATAGGCGCGAGAATTTCATCTCCTCAAACCAGGAGCGTGGCCAGGTACACGAGGTCGAGTATGCCTTCGATGACCAGGGCATGTTGCTGGCTGTGCGCGATAGCTTTATCCATGATACCGGGGCCTATATCCCTTACGGCATCATTGTGCCGATCATCGCCGCGTGTACCCTCCCCGGCCCGTACCGCCTGAAGCACTATGCCAGCGAGTTCACGGTGCTCTACACTAATAAGGTACCCGTTAGCCCCTATCGCGGCGCGGGAAGGCCACAGGCCGTCTTTGTGATGGAGCGCATGATGGATCGCATCGCCAGGGAACTGCATATGGATCGCCTGGAGGTGCGCGAGCGCAACTTCATCCGGCCCGATGAGTTCCCCTGGGACGTGGGGCTGATCTACCAGGATGGCGGCCCCACCATCTATGACAGTGGAAACTACCAGGCCGGGCTTGATAAGCTGAAGGCCGCGCTGGGGTATGCTGACTTCCCACGGATGCAGGCGGAGGCGCGCGCGCAGGGGCGCTACCTGGGCCTGGGCGTTGGCTATTATGTCGAGGGCACGGGTATCGGTCCCTACGAAGGGGCGCAGGTCCGCGTCGAGTCG
>JALYVR010000794.1 GCA_030853145.1 Chloroflexota bacterium
GTGCTGGAGACAGCTATCCAACAATGTAGACGGTGGATGGATAGCGGCTTTAAACTTGAAGTGGCCATTAACCTTTCGATGCGCAACCTGCTGGATACGAAACTGCCAGATACGATTGCCGGGCTACTCGAACGCTACGGCGTTCCGGGCCGCCTGCTCTGCGTCGAGGTGACGGAGAGCGCTATGATGACCAATGTGGAGCGCACGCACGATATACTGATGCGCCTATTTGAGCAGGGAGTGCGCATCTCCATCGACGATTTCGGGACCGGGTACTCCTCGCTGGCTTATCTCAAGCGTCTGCCCATCGACGAATTGAAGATTGATCGCAGCTTTGTGCAATACATGACCAGCATCAGGGCCGACTCCTCTATCGTGCGCTCTACGGTGTTGATGGCCCACCGTCTCGGTGTGCGCGTGGTAGCCGAAGGCGTGGAAGACCAGGAGACCTGGGATCTGCTGGCAAGCATGGGCTGTGATATCGCGCAAGGCTATTACCTCTCGCGCGCGCTGCCCGCTCCGGAGCTTGAGAGCTGGCTCAACACGACCTTCCAGGCCGTGCGGTCTTCTGAGCCAGAGGCCGCAACTATAATGTAATCAGGCCTTTTTGGGCCGCGATGGAGACGGCCTCTGTGCGGTTGGTGGCCCCTAACTTGCTGATGATCGAGGTGACATGGAACTTGGCGGTGCGCTCGGTGATTACCAGGTGGGCGGCGATCTCTTTGTTAGGCATGCCCTTTGCCAGCAAGGTTAGCACTTCGAGTTCGCGCTTCGTCAGTGGCTCATAATAAGACATACGCTGATCGCCAACGCCGGGAGAGGCAGGGGGGAGGCTATGTTGCTCCATATGGCGCAGCAGTTTGGACGCCACAACCGGCTGTAGCAGGGAGCCGCCCTCCATGGTGATGCGGATGGCATTGAAGATCTCTTCGCGTGGAGCCCCCTTGAGCAGGTAGCCATTGGCGCCCGCCTGCACCGCGTGGATGATGCGTTCATCGTTGTCAAAGGCCGTAAAGACGATAACGCGTGGGCTGGCAGCGCGCTGGCGCAGGCGGCGAATGGCTTCCACGCCATCCATGAGCGGCATCTCCAGATCGAGCAGGATGATATCGGGCCGCGCCTCCTGCGCGAAACGTAGCGCCTCATCACCGTTTGCTGCTTCCGCGATAACCTCAAAATCGGCCTGCGTCTCCAGCACGGCCCGCAAGCCCTCGCGCACGATAGGATGGTCATCGGCAAGCAAAATGCGCACCATGGCCTACGAACCTTTCTCTTTGTATGCTATGCGAACATCGATCCAGGTTCCAGTCCCCGGCATGCTCTGGATACAGATGGTACCGCCAAGCAGCCTGGCGCGCTCGCTCATGCCGATCAGCCCGAAATGCCCTTCGCCGGCGTAATCCTTCACCGTATCGGGATCGAAGCCCCGCCCGTTGTCCTGCACCCGCAGGTGAAGTTCCTGCTCGTCCAGCGTAAGGGTCAGCGAGATCTGCTGCGCCTGCGCATGCTGGCAGGCATTGGCCAGCGCCTCCTGCGCGATGCGATAGATCCCTGCCTCCACACGTGCTGGCAGGACCTGAAAACCGCCGCTGGGGACGTATACATACTGCACATCGCTCCCGCTCTCATTGCGCGCGCGCCGCACCAGCATCTCCAGAGCCTCCGGGAGGGCGCGGCCTTGCAGCAGGGCGGCTCGTAGGTCCACCATAGAGCGGCGGGCCTCTTCGAGATTGCCACGAGCCAGGTTCAAGGCGCGGCGGATGGCGGCCTGCGCGCGCTGTGGCCGCGAGGTGACCAGCGCGTCGGCGGTCTCCAGCTGCAGCGTGATCGCCGCCAGGCCCTGCGCCAACGTATCATGGATCTCGCGCGCCAGGCGGTTACGCTCCTCGATGGTGGCCAGGCGCGCGGCGGCACGCGTCTTCTCGGCGGAGAGGCGCGCGCGCTGCATCGCCAGCCCGATCTGATCGCCGATGATGTGCAGCAGTTGCAGTTCTTCTACCTGCAACTCGCGCCAGTCCTCGCTGGCAACATTCAGTACGCCGAGCGGAGTATCGCCCGCGTAGATGGGGATGCTGGCATGGAAGCGCAAGCCCCAGGAGGTGGGGTCGCTGTCGCGCTCGGCATTCTTCAAACGACTGCAACGCAGCACATCGATATTGGCGGCATCCGCCATGTCGCCCCGCAGGAAGGTATCCAGGCAGAGGCAGGAGCCGGTCATACGCTCCCGGTGCTCTCCCAGGTACGGGGGCAGAGCCTGGGCCGCCGCTAAGTACGTCTCGCCCTGCTCATCGAGCAGCCAGACCCAGCCCGTCTGCAAGCCAAGCAGTCGCGTCACCTGCGCCAGTACCTCCTGAAGCGCATCATGCACATCCACCTTGCGGTTCAGGTGGCCCGCGATAGCATACAGCACCGCCAGGTCGCGATTGCTCCCCAGCAGGGATGATGTCTCTTGATGTTTGGGAACGTTATCCTGTTCTTCGTCCGGCTGTGTCATAATACTAGATGATATCACACCAAGGCGGTGATTATGGCGACCGCGAGGGTCGCCACTACAT
>JALYVR010000127.1 GCA_030853145.1 Chloroflexota bacterium
TGAGGAGCGGCACACCGTCGACCTGGCGTATGATGGCCCGGCTGGGCTTGACCTTGCGCTGAGCGATACGTATGACGCGCTGATCCTGGATCTGATGCTGCCCGGCCTGGATGGCATCGAGATCTGTCGCCAGGTGCGCGCCGAGCGGATCACCACGCCGATCTTGATGCTCACCGCGCGCAAGGCCGTCGAAGATCGCGTCAAGGGCCTGAAGATGGGCGCGGACGACTACCTGGTCAAGCCTTTCGCTATGGAAGAGCTGCTGGCACGCGTTGACGCCCTGCTGCGGCGGCGCGACCGGACGCTGGACGATAGCACTGAGCTGCGCGTGGGCGAGCTGACCCTGAACCTGGTACGGCACGAGGCCAGGCGCGCCGACCGCATCATCGAACTGACCTCCAAAGAATTCGCGCTGCTGGAGTTCCTGATGCGCCACCCCCGGCAGGTGCTGACGCGCACCCAGATCATCGATCACGTCTGGCGCTACGACCACGATGCGTCCTCCAAAATCGTGGATATCTACATTCATTACCTGCGCGATAAGGTTGACCAGGGCTTCCCACATGCCTTGATTAAGACCATACGCAGCGTAGGCTATAAGATTGAGGAGTAGTCATGCAGAGAGCGCGCGACGATGGACTATAAAGCCTGGCGATTGTGGCCGTGGCGCCGCCAGGCCTTCGCGACAGACCCTGAAGATGCCGTATTCGCGCACCTGTTCAGGCGCCTGCTCTTCTGGTATAGCACCCTGCTGGCGGTGCTGGTCGTGCTGCTAGTTTTGAGCATTGGCACAACCGTTCCCTGGCTCATGTTCGTGTCTGTTGAGCACAATCTTTCCGGGCGCATCTCGCAGCTTGCCCGCGCCTGGCAGGCGGCGCCCAATGACGCGTGTCCGCTCGCACAGCCGGGTCAGGGATTTATGTTGGCCTGCTATGATGCGCAGGGGCGGCTGATCACATCACGCGGCGTCAAAGGAGCGGCCGAGAAGCATTTTGGCGAGAATTCGCTGGCTCTGGCGGCTCTACATGAACAGGCGGCCGTGCAGGATGCGCTGGATGAGAACGGCACGGAGCAGGTACACTTCGATTATGTCTTCTTCGCCTCGGTGCGACCTGGCATCGTGCGCCAGGCGGTTGCCGTGCGCGCAGCGGGCAGCGACCGGATGCTGGGTGTTGTGCAGGTGGGTACGACGCCCGCCGAGACGCTGGCGCAAAGGGCCATGATCGTCAATATTTTCTTCGCCAGCATGTTTCTGCTCATCGTACTGGGCGTGCCGGGGGGTGGCTGGTACCTGGCAAGAAAGGCGTTGCTGCCAGCCAGGCTGGCCTTCCAACGCCAGCGCGATTTTATCGCCAACGTCTCGCACGAGTTGGGCACGCCGCTGGCACTCCTGCGTGCCAACGCCGAGATCCTTCTACGCAGCCGGACGGACCTGCCGGCGGAGAACGCCGAACTGCTGGAAGATATCGTGGCGGAGACAAGCTACATGGACAAAATGACCAGCAATATGCTGCTGCTGGCGCGCATGGATGCCGGCCAGCTCCCTCTGGAGCGGGAGGCGCTCGACCTGACGCAGATCGCGGAAGGAGTCATGCGGCGCGCGCAGGCGCTGGCTAAACAGACCAACATCACGCTAGTGTTCCGGCAAGAGGAGGCGACGCACGCGCTGGGCGAGCGTGTCTTGCTGGAACAGGTCATACTGATCCTGCTCGATAACGCGCTGAAATATACCCAGCCGGGCGGCAAAGTCAGCGTCTCCAGCTTCATGGAGCATGGTCGCGCCTGCCTGCGCGTGAGCGATACCGGCATAGGCATCGCTCACGCGGACCTGGCGCGCCTGGGCGAACGCTTTTACCGCGTAGACAAGGCCCGTTCGCGTGAGAGTGGCGGCAATGGCCTGGGCCTCTCGATCGCGTATGGCATTGTAGCGGCCCACCGGGGCGAGTTGAAGCTAACCAGCGAGCCTGGCAAGGGTACCAGCACTACCATCCTGCTGCCCGCTGCCCGGCAGAGGCATCTGGATCAACTGACAGGAAGAGGACCGCTACGGGGCGCAGCGCAGGACTCTCTCACCACGAGCGAGGTCGAGAGCTCCACGTGATTGACTTTAAGCTGCTCGCCGGCGATCAGGCGCAGCAGCATATTCGCGGCCATCTTTCCCATCTCAGCCAGGGGCTGATGAATGGTCGTCAGGGGAGGGGACATCTGAGCGGTGTACGTCACATCGTCGAAACCGATCACGCTCATCTGATCGGGGACGCGAATATCGTGCTTATAGAGTACCTGGTAGACGCCTGCCGCCTGGGCGTCGTTACCGGCAAAGATCGCCGTAGGCGGATCTGACTGCTTGAGCAAGGTGTAGGTCTGTTTGACGCCATCACCCAGCAGGTAGTTTCCTTCGCAGATCAGCGCGGGATCTATCGGTATGCCCGCGCGTTCCAGTGCCTCGCGGTAACCTGCCAGGCGCGCGCGCGAAGTCACGAGATGCAGCGGACCGGTGATAATGCCAATGCGGCGATGGCCCAGGGAGATCAGATATTCGGTCGCCGTATAGCCTCCCAGCCAGATGGTCGACCCAATAGTGGGAAAAGTCGTGGTTGGTTCGTTGCGATCCCCAATGGCCACAAACGGAATATTCTGCGCGATTAAAGCCCTGGCAAGGCCGATCTGCTCATAGGGGAGCAGCAGGAGCACGCCATCGGTGGACTGATCGAGCAGGCGGCGCAACCATAAACGCTCGATGTTTTCATCTTGATTGGTGGCGAAGATCACGAGGCGATGCCCGCTCTCTTCCAGCACCTCCTGGACGCCATGCATAATACCGAGGTCATAGCCGCCCTCAAGGCGCATGATTACCAGGTCGATCAGTCCGCTCTGCCCTTTGCGTAAGTGGCGCGCGGCATAATTCTGCACGTAGTCATACTGCTCGATCATCTCCTGGATACGAGATCGGGTCTGCGCGCCTACGCCGGGAAGTTGATTGAGCACCTTAGAGACCGTTGTCGTGGAAACTCCTGCCTCCCTCGCAATCTGGGTCATAGTTAAACGCTTTAGCGGTTTCTGCTCCAAGGTTGTACGCCCCCTCGTCTTAGGTAAACGTTAATCTAATTTCATTCGTGTCAATCGTACCCGTTATTTCCCGAAATGTCAACCTTATGGCTTTGCATGCGCCCGGAACTCGCTTTCTTTCGGGCCCTCTGTGCGTAGAGAATGGCGAGAAAGAGATTTCTCCGCACCCCTTGACAAGCGCATTTTTGTATGCTACTTTTGCTTTCAAGAAAGTAAGAGTAAACGTTAACCTTGATTTACCTGCTCCAAACTGCTTTTGCTTTCAAGAAAGTAAAGGTGAACGTTAACCCTGATTTGTCTGCTCCGATCTTTCGTCGCCGTTGGACGAACAAATTATCTTTGAGGAGGTGTATAAGCAATGAGGCTGCTTTCTTCGAGGTGCTCCACGTGGGACAAGGAACACCTTAAGCTATAGAGCCTCATATGACCCATGCGCAACGCACAGGTGATCTTTCTCTGCCAGCGCCTCTCGTTGCTTGCACTGGTAATCCCCAAGATAGGGAAGTTGACACTTTTCACAGCGAGGTGAGATGTAGTCATGTTCAAGCATGTATTTCTGATGTGCTTACAACATGACGTAAGTACAATTCGTGCTTTTTCAAGGAGGTCTTTTCAATGGGTACGATACCAAACTTTGGGTCTTCTATTAACCGGAGGCGCTTTTTGGAGCGCTCTGCCATGGTGGGCATGGGCGCACTCGGCCTGGAGTGGCTGGCTGCCTGTGGCTCGCCAGCGCCAACGACGGGTTCGGCGGCGACCGCGACCATCGACACGTTACCCCCTGCCAGCAATCCTGGGGCCGTCTATGTGTTTAATCAGTCGGTCAAAGCCTTTGAGCAGGCCCATCCAGGCGAAAAAATCGTGGGCAAAAACGATCCCTATGATCCCACCACCTATCTCGCCAGGCTCGTGGCCGGACAGTCGGAAGATGCCAAGGAAAGCTATTTCACCGAGCCACAACTGTGGATCAGCAAGCACGCGGTGGCAGACATTACCAGCCTGGCCAGAGGCTGGCAGTACTGGAGCAGTTATAATCCTGGCATTGCCTCTATCGCGACCGATGCAGCTAGCGGGAAAGTGTATGGCGTCCCCGTCAACGGCTACGCGCTGGGCATGTATTACAACCGCAAGATGTTCACGGCAGCAGGACTTGATCCCGATAAGCCCCCCACAACCTGGGACGACTTCCGCAAGTATGCCAAAGAGTTGACCACAGCCTCGGTGGCGGGTTATGCTGAGACGAGCACGAGCAACCAGGGTGGTTGGCACTTCACCAACTGGATGTATACCGCCGGTGGGGATATGCAGTCCACCGATGGCACAAAGGCCACATTTAATAGCGACAAGGGCACGAGCGTGCTGCAACTGCTCAAGGATATGCGCTTTACCGACAAATCCACGACAAAGCAGCAGCTCTATACCCAGGCTGATACGCTCCAGTTGCTGGCGACGAACAAAGTGGCTATGGTTGTGATGGCGCCCGATCAGCTCACGACGCTAAAAGGGCAGTATCAGGCGAACCTTGACGATTTCGGGATTGGGCCAATGCCGCAAAACGGAGGCAACGCGGCACTGACCGGTGGCAACATTTTCATCTTCAACCCCAAATCGTCTCAAGCTGCCATTAAGGCCGCCTTCGACTTTATCATATACTCGAATTTCGACCTGAGCGTGATCGAAAATAACCTTGCGACCGCCGCCGCCGCCGCACAGGTGGTGGGCGCACCGACCAACGTGCTCTTTACCGGCGTCTTCCAGCAAAAGCTGAGCGATCTGACGAAAAAGTATGCCAATGTGCCGGTACAGAACTACGTGCCATTTACCAATTCGACGGCCGCGCTGCGTCCTGAGCCGCGCAGGCAGGCGCAGAAGATGTATGCTGCACTCGACCCGGTGATGCAGGCTGTGCTGACCAATCCGACTGCTGATCCGCAGACGCTGCTGAACCAGGCTGCTCAGCAGTTCCAGCAGATTCTTAACGCGGCCTCCTAAGGCAGGGATGCGCGGGAACAGCTTCCCCAACAACGAGGGAGCTGTTCCTATTTCGAGGGACAGTTGCTTCCTAAAAGGAGATACTATGGGACTTTCACCATCCTCGCCATCCCCTTTCTCGCTACCCGAATCCTTGCCACAGCCGGAAAAACTGACGCAGCCAGGTGTGCGCTCGCCTTCCATAGCGGTGCCAGTCCAGCGGAAGGTGACGCGAGCTATCCGGCGCAACCTCAGCGGCTATCTCTTCCTGCTTCCCGCGCTCCTGATATTTGGGCTCTTTGTGTGGTATCCAATTGTGCTGGGCGTTGTGATGAGCTTTCAGAGGATTGATATGCTCAATCCCTCTGCCTGGGTGGGATGGGCGAATTATCGCCAGGTACTCTCTGATCCACTCTTTGGCATTGCCTGGCGCAATACGTTCGCGTTTACTGGTTATGCTCTGCTGTTTGGCTACCCCATTCCGCTTATCCTCGCGCTCCTGATGAACGAGATGCGTCACGGCAAAGGATTCTTCAGGCTCATGTACTATCTGCCGGTCATGTTGCCGCCGATTGTGACGGTCTTCCTCTGGCGCTGGATGTATAATCCCGATTCGGGCCTGCTCAATGCCTTGCTCAACCTGGTGCATCTTCCTGGTGGTCTCTGGTTGGAGACGCCGAGTACCGCGCTGCCGGCACTGGTGATCGTGTCTACCTGGTGGAATGCCGGCGCCACGATCCTGATCTACCTGGCCGCTCTCCAGGGCGTGCCTGCCTCGCTGTATGAGGCCGCGGAAATCGATGGCGCGGGCCTCTGGCGGCGGCTCTGGCATGTGACGCTGCCGACTATGCGTCCAATTATGCTACTGATGCTTGTCTTGCAAATTATCGGCACAATGCAAGTGTTCACCGAGCCTTTCACGATTACCAGCGGTGGACCGCAGAATGCCACGCTGACTGTGGTGCTGTTAATTTACAATTACGCGTTTAATTTCGCTGATTTTGGAAGTGCAAGCGCCTCAGGGGTGCTGATGTTCCTGGTGCTGGCTGTCTTCGGACTCATCTATATGTTCATGACCCGGCGTGCGATGGAAGGAGACTAAGGCTATGGCCCTCTTACTCAAAGATCCTCAGGACCTGACACCCGAGAGCGATACACCAAAGCGGCGCCGTGCTGCTTCTGCCATGGATGCCAGTGAGCGTACTCTGGTTTCGCCACTGACGTTAAAGCGACCGGTGGGACGCGTGATCTACTGGCTGGTCTTCGCGCTTTTAGCTGTGGGTACCCTGGTGGCCCTGATACCTATGTACTGGCTGTTTACTGGCGCGCTCAAATCCGGCGTCGAGATTTTTCAGTCGCCACCAACGTTCTGGCCTGCTCATCCGAGCTGGAGCAACTATGCCCAGGCCTGGAACATTTTGCAGTTTCCGCTCTATTTTGGGAATACCTTGATTCTGGCCGTTGGCGCCGTGCTGTTGCAGATGCTGGTCTCAGCCACGGCAGCCTACGCGCTCTCCAAATTGCGCCCTGCTGGCAAACAGTTTATTCAGCTTGCTATCTTTGCTACCCTGATGGTGCCGCCTGTCGCCTACCTGATTCCGCAGTTTGTGAACATCAGCGATCTGCCTTTGATCCATATCTCGCTTTTCAACTCCTGGGCCGGGGTCTGGTTGCCCGAGGCGGCCAGCGCTTTTAATATCCTGGTGCTCAAAAGCTTTTTTGATAGTATTCCGGGAGAGTTGACCGACGCCGCGCGCCTGGACGGGGCCAATCCCTGGCAGATCTTTACGCGCATCATTCTGCCGCTTTCGCGTCCGGCCCTGGCGGTCGTCACGATTTTTACGATTATCGCTTCGTGGAAGGACTTTCTCTGGCCCTTGCTCGTGCTCTCCGATAATAGCCTCCAGCCATTGATGGTCGCACTCTTCCACCAGTCAGCTCCAAACTCGGGACTTCCGTTCGTCTATCTCATCGCTGGCCTGGCGCTTGCCAGTATTCCGCCTATCATTCTGTTCCTGATTTTCCAGCGACAGATTATTCGCGGCATCAATTTAACGGGCCTGAAAGGCTAATGGAAAGGAGGGAGATACCCACTCCGATGTGCGCACGGACGCGGCGTTGTCGGCGAGCATTGTTGGCGGGCAAGAGGAGCCGAAGCCGAGTCCTTACTTGGATTACACCGTTGTATAATGTCCCACCGTTTGACAGGTTGGCGGTGTGGCGTAGCTAAAAAACCTGGGGAGGATTTGCATGATGCAAAATCTAATGAGCAAAAGGCGTGGCCAGGTGCTCGGCGCGCTAGTTATGTTCATTCTGGTGATGAGTACCATTGGTGTGATTAGTACGCTTCCCTATTCAGCTAATGCAGCTAGCTTGAACAGGAGTACAGGTAAAAATGCAGTGCTTGGTGGCACAGGGGCCACGCTTCCCTATGTCGAGATGGAGGCGCACACCGCTACCACGAATGGGACCATCCTGGGTCCTGAATATGGACTGGGCAACCTGGCCTCCGATGCCGTGGATCGCCAGGCTGTCCAACTGACTCAGGGGAAATTCGTCGAATTCACGCTACCCCAGGCGGCCAACTCAATTAATCTGCGCTACAGCATTCCTGACTCGGCCAGTGGTGGCGGCCTCAATGCGTCGCTCAGCATCTATATCAATGGTACAAAGCAAGCACAGGACTTGCAACTTACCTCGAAATATAGCTGGCTGTATGGAGCGCCAGATTTTTCGAATTGTAACGGAAACGTGTGGTCGAATACTCCTGGTGGCACCGCACATCACCAGTTTGATGAAATCCACACGCGCTTGCCGGAGATGCCTGCCGGCACGAAGGTAAGAGTGCAGGTCGATGGCGAAAATACCGCGCAATGGTACGCCATTGATCTTGCCGACTTCCAGGAGGTGCCCGCCGCCCTCGCCCAGCCAGCAGGCTCCATCTCGGTTACCAGCTCTCCGTATAATGCCGACCCCACGGGCGTCACAGATGCTACGCAGGCCATCCAGAACGCGGTTAACGCCGGGGCGTCCCAGGGGAAAGCTGTCTGGATTCCCACCGGGACATATCTGGTGACCAGCCACATCCTTGTCGACAATGTGACCCTGACGGGCGCGGGTCCCTGGTATTCAGTCCTGGGTGGTGCCCCCATTGGCAGCGGCACTGGTGTCGGCGTCTATGGGCACGATACCTATGATGGGAACCCCAGCGCCAATGTCCACCTGTCGAATTTTGCCGTTGAGGGCCAGATCACGAACCGCGTCGACTGCATTCAGGACAATGGCATCGGTGGCTCGCTGAACAATTCAACCATCGACAATGTCTGGATCGAACACACCAAGGTCGGCATGTGGTTCGATGGTCCGTTCAGTGGCCTGTCGATTACTGGCAGCCGCATTGACAGCACGCTCGCTGACGGCATCAACTTCCATCGCAACATCACCAACTCCAGCGTCTCGCAAAGCATAATACGCGGCACTGGTGACGATGGCCTCGCGATGTGGTCGTCCAGCGATAATGTGCCGGCAACCGGTGATAGCAACGACAGCTTCGATCACAACACCGTCCAGTCGCCCTATGTGGCCAATGGGATCGCCATCTATGGTGGCAATGGGAACAGCGTCACGAACAACATTGTCAGCGACTCGCAGTACCGGGGCGCTGGCATTATGTTGGATTATGAAAACTTCGGCAACACCACGGTGCCCTTTGCTGGCACGACCACCATCTCGAACAACACCATCAGGTTTACCGGTGGTTTTGGTGACCAGGGCATTCCACAATTTGGCGCGCTGATGTTCTGGGCGGATAGTGCCGCCATCAATGCGTCCTTCACTGTCTCAGGGGATGAGATCGACAACAGCCAGTACGCGGCGATTTCATTCGATGGCGGCAACCCCATCAGCAACGTAGCCATGAATGGCGTCAACATTAGTGGCGCTGAGTTCGCGTTTTCGAATAAGGTGAACACCATCACCGGCTCAGCCAGCAATGTGACGGCCAGCGGCCTGACCGTGGGTGGCATGGAGAGTTGTGAAGGGCCGGGATCATGGAATGTGACGATGGGTTCGGGCAACTCCGGCTGGAGTCCGACGCCCCAGACCTGCGGTTTCCCGGTCGGGTCGCCGACGCCCCAACCATCGCCGACGCTCCAGCCATCGCCGACCACGGCCCCCCCAACCGCAACGCCCACACTCCCCCCGACTCCGGTGCCTCCTCCTACGGGAACACTGGTGACGGCGATTAACGCGGGCGGCGGAGCGTCGGGTAACTTCGTGGCGGATACAGACTTTAATCAGGGCAACCAGTTCTCAGATACCTCCACCGCCATCAACACCAGTGGGGTGGGTGAGGCCGTACCACAGGCGGTCTGGCAGACCTGTCGCTGGAATAGTGCGTTTACCTATACTATTCCAGGCTTGACTGCCGGTAGAACCTATACCGTGGCTCTGGACTGGGCAGAACTGACCTGGCAGGCAGTTGGTCAGCGAAAATTCAACGTGGCCATCAATGGCTCGCAGGTGTTGACCAGCTTTGATGTCTTTGCCACGGCGGGCTACAAGACGGCGCTGCAGAAGCAGTTCACCGTCATGGCCAACAGCAGTGGCCAGATCGTGATCGCCTTTACGCAGGGGGGGGCAGACAATCCGTTTATCAGCGGTATCGAGGTCTGGCAGCCATCTGGCGGACCAACGCCAACCCCGACCCCGACCGTGGGGCCTCCGGTCATCGCGATCAACGCGGGCGGCGGAGCGTCAGGTAACTTTGTAGCGGACACGGACTTTAATCAGGGCAACGAGTTTAGCGACACCTCCACCGCCATCAATACCAGTGGAGTGAGCAATCCGGCGCCG
>JALYVR010000795.1 GCA_030853145.1 Chloroflexota bacterium
AGAATAGTATCAGGCAGATAAACCAGATCCATTGCCGGTTGCGCGCGGTTTTGATCAGCGCCCAGACCCAGGCAACGACGATCAGCAGCAACGCGATCCCCATTATGGTCGTTCCCAGCGTGTAGACGGCTGGATGGATGGGCTGCGTAAATTGGGTAAAGTGCGTATACTTGCCGCTGAGCGCCTGCGGGTTCCCCTTCAGGCCCATATAATCAACCATGGCGCCGGCGAAGAGCGCGGCCAGGCCGGCCAGGTAGAGCGTATGAATAGACAATATTCTTTTCATGAGACCTCCCTCATCATACTAGCAACACAGCGCGGGCAAGCCAGCGCCTCTGCCATAGACACGACAGAGCGTGAGCAGAGGTTTCGTTCTACTGCTTCTCCCTACCCAGACCGTCTTTGCAACGCCTCCAGGCTGCGCTTGAACTGGAAGCGATTCTCCAGTAGCGGCAGATCCATATGAAAGGTCTTGGGACCAACGGCTTCAACCTTGGAGACGATAGTTGTCAGGGTGCCGCTATCCAGGGCCTTGACGACGCTCTCCTTGAGGCTCTCAGGGGTGTGCGCCTCTATCACGGCCGGAATGCCTGAGGCGCGGGCGATACCCGCCAGGTCGGTCCCGGTCGATGTGGCTGTCGGGAAGCCGCCGACTGAGAGCAGGCTCTCGTTATCGAAGACGATGTGCAGCAGGTTGCCGGGCTGGTAGCGCGCCATCGTGCTCAACGTGCCCAGGTTCATGAGCAGCGAGCCGTCGCCATCGATGACGATCACCTTGTGTTTGGGCATTGCCAGCGCGATGCCCAGGCCCATCGACGAGGCCAGCCCCATGGCGTGCTCCAGGTAAAAGAAGTTGTGCCGGTGACCGAGCATGTAGAGTTCGGCGGCCACCGCGCCCATGATGGTGACCACGATTCGCTCTTCCAGTTCGGGGTAAATGGCTTGCAAAGCATCTGCACGCAGCATAGTCAGTCCTCCCACATCAACTCGCGTGACAGCAAGACGGCAACCGGATGTAGCGCGGCATGCGCCAGCGTCTGCGCATCCTTGAGACGACGCGGGATATCGGTCGGGCTGGTCAGGTGCCATATGGGGATGCTCAGCGCCCGCAGCAGCGGCTCCGTGACCATGCCGCCCTGCGTCTGCCAGGGGTCCTTCTCGCCCATGTGTCCGCGATAACTGATCAGCATGACCAGCGGGATCTTGTATAGTAGGGCCAGCGACACAATCGGGTTGATCGCCGCCAGGAAGCCATGATTCTGCATCAGGCAGACAGAACTGACGCCCGCCAGGTGCGCCCCCGCCGAGATCCCAATGGCCTCCTCCTCTTTGGCGATCCGCACCAGTGTCATCTCCGGGTCCTCGTCCGCCAGGCGCAACAGATGGACCAGCCAGGTCTCTGGCAGCGCGGACATGATCTTGACATCACACGCCTTGAGCGCATCATAAATAAGCCTGGAATTGGTGACCGAAACAGGCATACACCGGTACTCCTTCCAGCAAGCAATAAAAACAAGACAACGCGCCAGCAGGTGATTGTCCGTAACCTATGCTTTTAGTTCTTGCTATCCTCGCTGCTCTCCAGCAGAGCGCGTTGGGCCTCTTCTGTTGTCTGAGCCACGCCGATGCCAAGAATCATCTGGTCAAGGGTCGCTGGCTCTGAGGTTACAGAAACCATCCCCTGAGCCAGGCGCAGGAGCCGGGGAAAGCGTTTTTCGACCAGCGCGAGGACTGTTTTCCGCAGCGCAGCTATTTCTCCCTCCTGGCGACCCTTCTCCAGACCCTTCTTCAGGCCAACCTCCTCGCCTTCTTGCCAGATCTCCTTGAAGGCCCATGACTCGCGTAGCTGATCGTACAACATGTTGAACCTCCTTTTGAGCCACTGCTGTTCCTCATCCTCTTTCCACGTGAGAGAGGCCAGCAGGTATCCTAATGAGAGTACTTCGTGTTTCTCACTGGCCTGTAACTGGACGATCATCTCTTCAATAACCGCAGGGTCTCTGCCATCCTTCGTTAAAGGCAGTAGCGCCAGAATACCCGGCAGATGGGCCTGCACCAGATCTTCGGCGCGCAACTCCCAGAGCTCGATCACCTGAAAGTGAAACTGGTAGATGGGTTGTCCACTCTCCAGCATTCTGATCAACGGCGACTCAATGATCCCACTGTCTTTGAGCAGGTAGATCACGCACGAGATCACCGGGCAGTCGTACTCCCTATCCGCCAGTACATTATACTCCAATAATCGCAAGCCCATGTAACGGTCGCCCTCGCTCTGGAACTCGATATGCACCATGATAGATTGCTCATGCAGAGTGCATGAGCAGATGGCATCGGCGACGACTTTGCGGTGCCGGTCCAACTTCAGATAAAATTCCGCTGATGCCTGGTTGAGGTAGATCGCATCGCGCACCAACCAGGTAATAAAATCCTGGGGAGACTCCCGCAGAAGCCGCTTCAACCCTTCATCCCACGATGTTGGCACTAGTCACATCCTCCCACGTACACATACACTATATTCATAGGTGTAGTATAGCGCGTATGGGACGGAAT